>JACPXA010000037.1 GCA_016196785.1 Elusimicrobiota bacterium | reverse complement strand
CGGAAATCTTCCAACGATAAACGAGGCTCGCTTGGGAATGAGATTAGTCCCAGTCTCCTAGCTGGATGACTTTGCTCCGGCGCGGGGGTATCTGAGGTGGTGCCTAGGGCGAGCCAGGAGAGAGGAGAACCAGCGAGTGTCGGTAAATGAATGGGGGGAAGGAAGGACAGGTGCGTCGCAGAATAATAGCGAGTTGACACTGCTATGAGTCCCACAAGGTTCCACCCCAACAAAAACATCAGAAGAAGGATGCAGGTGACGGCGGAAGTTTGGGAAAGGCGTTGGGAAAGGCGTGGCGAAGACGTTTCATCTTTCTGAACCATGCCCTTGCAATCAGGAACGCGACCACCAAGAGACCCACGATGTTGATCACGGTCATGGCGGTAAGCCAGGTGGAGGCTAATTGAGTAGCTTGTGTGGTTACCAGGTGAGGGACCAAGGCGAGCGTCTCAAGGCTAGGGAGGGCAGAGGCTGCGCCACGAACCACCACATGTAATTTGGCACTTTCCCCACTCTGAGGTCCTTCACGCAGGGCGTCTACGTCATAGCGGGCGATGAGGTGACGGCCAGCGCGGGGTTGTCCTTTGAGGGACCCTTCGATCTGGAGTCTGCGGCGCGACGCGCCTGGGGCTGCGGTCTGGGTAAGTTGCAACGTGACGGACTCCAATGCCGGTGCGCTGCCTTGGTACCCCACCTTTTCTAGCTCGATGGATCCTAGCCCTGCGGTCCCCAACAGCGACGAGACGGAAAGCGCCACCTTCGCGAGCTCTTGTTTGGCCAACCTCAGATCAACGACGGACGCCTGCTTCAGGCGTTCCTTCAACCAGTGGTAGGCATTCCCGATGAGTTGTAGTGTGCCATAGTCCGCCACGGTCTTGGTCGGCTGGATGAATGGTCCAAGCGCACCGGGGACCGCCCCGGCATGTTGGACGAAGAGTTTTTCACCCGTGAAAAGTTTTTCGAGGGGGGTCTTTTCGCGGACAAAGACATCGAGGTACTTGGTGCCGTCCGCGGTGTCGAGTTTGGTGATCTTGGGGGCGAGCGAGACGTAGGAGATCTGACGGTCTTTGAGCAGGCGGGCGATGCCTTGGCTATGGAACCCCCCGGCGATGAGGATACCGGTGGAGGAACCGGTCGCTTTCATCTGCGCCAGGAGGTTGGTCACCATGGCTTCGTCCCGGGCTTCGGCGGCGTGGTAGAACTGCTCGAAGGGGGCGAGGTCGGTGGTGGTTGCCCCCTCACCCCCACCCTCTCCCCCCTTCGGGGGGCGAGGGGAAACAAAAAGAGTAGCCCTCTCCCACCAGGGGAGAGGGAAGGGTGAGGGGGTCCTAAAAGCTTGAATTTCCTCTTCAAGGTGTTGGAGGGAGGTGCGGAGCGGCTGCCAGGCGGCCCATTGGTCTGGGGTGAGTTCCAGCCTGACCAACCGCCCCATGAGCGTCAGTTGTTTAACGAGGGTCAGGAGCTGTCGTTCTGCCGGGGTCTGGACTAGGGCGGTTAGCGCGGCGTCTTCTGCCTCAGCCAGCTCGTGGAATAACTCCTCCGCGTTGATGCGATCCGCTTGGAGGACATACTGGATATACGCCTGCATCGCTGGATAGCGGCGTAGAGGGATGCCGTGTTGGGCGCAGAGGGTTTCCAGGTACCGGTAGTAGGCGGCGTAGGTGATTTGCCCTGATCGGTAGGCCACGCTCTGGGCCATGAGTTGGGACAGCACGGCCTGGTGTAGTTTGGGGATGAGGCGCGCAAGGAGGATTTGACGTTCCCGTTCGACTTGGCTGAAGTTGAGTGTTTTCTCCCGATGATACACCTCAAGGAACCGTTGAAGCTGGGACAGCGTATCGGCCCTCCCTTGGAGGGCGAGGGTCTCGGCGTAGCGACCCAAGCTGACTCGACCTTCCCGATACGCGCTGACCTGCGCTTCCAGCGCACGGAGCGGCGGGTTGAGCCGAGTGGCCTTCAGTTGAGCAATCTGGGTCTGCAGCGTCTCAAGCCGCGCCTGATACGCGGGTTGCAGCGTCTTCGAAAGCTTGATGGCTTCTACGTTGGCTTTGTATTGGACAGGATCATCCACGCCCCAAAAGCGAGCGGAGTAATCCTCCGGAGCGGTGATCCCCACATAGGAGGCGGCGGCTAACTCTCCCTGCTTGACGAGGTGCGTGGCCACATCGTAGGTGATGGCGGAATGGGGAAACGCCCGGAAGGGCTGGAAGTTGAAGGCGCCATGCGCCGCTTCCACCCCGATCACAGGGCCGCTTCTCAACTTTGAACTGTGAAGCCCGGCCCCATCCGCGGCCCCGCTTCCTTTGAGTAGTGCCTCAAGGCTTGCGGCGATGTTGAACTGCGCCTCCGGGTTCATATGGACATCCTGGAGGTGGAGGACGAGCGGGGACTGGGACCTGCTCGGCGCAAGGTGAATCCCCTTGAAGGCCCCAAAAGCCAGTGGAAGCGCACCCAGCACCGGATAACGGTGCAGGATCGTTGGAGACACTTGCGGGAGGATGGAGGAAGGAGGAGCCGGGGCCGTGGCGGGTGACGTGAACCCTTTTGGCTGAGCTAAGGGGACGCGTTCAACCGGAGGGATGAAGTTGAGATCTGGAAAAGCGGAGCCGGGCAACTGAGGCAGCGAAGCCAAAGTGGAATGAGCCCCCAAGGCGAATGTGTTCACGGAATCCCGCCCGGCCCCGGCTCCTCTCTTCATGTCCTGTACCGCTTGGCGGCGCTCTGACCAGAAACTGGCCTGGGCCAAAGGCGGTGCCAGGACCTGGGAATAAAAATAGATGATCGCCATGCCGACGGCGGTCAACTTGGTGAAGTGACGGCAGAGCATCTTCATACGGGGGTAGTGTAGCAGAAGGGGGATTAAGATTTCCTTACGGAATCGTAAACGAACCGTAAATTTTTTGTAACGAATTCAGAAATCTCAAACGTAGAGGGTTTTTAGCGAGGAGGACGTAGGTTAGGTAGTGAGATGGTCGCTGATGTGGACGGCGTGCTTGACGGGCAGGCTGAGGCTCAGGCTTTCGAGAATCCCACTCACGAGTGCCCCGACGTAGTAAACCCACCATTGGTTTGGCAAGTGCCACCAGAGCGCCAGAACGCCGACGGCGCCCATCGAGAGTGCAAAGCTCAACACCGCGGCTGCCAAGAGGTAGAGTTTCTTCGGCATGTTGTCGTAGATGGCCCGTTTCTCTGCGGGGTAGTGATAGGCGTGCCACAGGACCACTCCCCCGGCCACGCACAGGAGCAGCACGGGATCAATGACCCTGAGGACGAAGAGGATGTTCATTAACTGGTGTCCCTGAACGGATGGGTTCTTGAACCACAGGCCGTCATGCGCAGGGTAGCCGCCTATGTGGAAGATGACCTCGCTACCCCCGATGGCAAAGACGTTCAACCCCACAAACGCCACGGCAATGCTGAAACACAAGGCGAACAGGCTGTAGATGACAACGTGGGTCACCCGATCACTCCCGAGGCAGAGACTCAACATGGCGATCAAGACCGCGGGGGCGAAAAACCCCATCAGGCAGAATTCCCGGAGGTTGTTGATCAAGAGGGGGAAGGGGTGCGGACCGAGAAGAATCTGCAGGGGGCGCGTGGCGAGGTACAACCCAAAACACGCAAACCCCCAACTGGCCCCCTGATACGTGAGCTGGCCAGTGACCAGGGTCCGCATGGGGGCGATATGGGAGACATACCGCGCTAGGGCAAAGAAGACCGCCCCCCCTAAGAGAGGAATCACGATATTCGTCGCAATGGGAAAGAGCTCCCCAAAGTTCATTATAGGCCCGCTTCCTCGGCAAGCTCTCGATATTGGGCGAGGAGGACCCGCTCGATGATCCCCTGGAAGGAGCGATCCAGGAATTCGACCTGGCGGACCCACTCCCTCCCCTCCTGCCGGGCGGGCCAGGCGACCCAAAGTCTCCGGCGGCTTTCCATCACCCGCGCCGAAACGTGCAACTCATCGTTGACCGTTACGGTCGCAAAGGCTTTCCTCCCCCCCCGCCGGGGGGAGAGGGAAACGGGTGCGGGGGGGGACTGGGGAAGAAGGACTTGGCGGGCGAGCGACCTCTGGGCGCGGTAGGTAGACAGCGTCACCTCTGGGTAGTCAATTCCCCGCCGTGAGCGGTACGCCGGGAAGGTCAGCCAGGGAGACCCGCCCTTTTGGTGAAGGGTAGTCTCCCGAAGAACGAGCCCGTCATTCACGGTCATCTCTACAGCGGCGGGAGCAACTGGCATGGGGTGGCATGCAGTCACCACAAGTCCTGGCGACGTGCTGTCCGTGGCAGATCCAGAGCCGCTTGCGAACCAACAGACGACCCCTCCGATGGCGATCACGCCGCAGGCGTTGAAGAACCAGTCACGGTGAACGATTGGGGTACCTCCGGAGAGTTCGGTGGAGCGGAGGAGGGCTGTGTAGGGGTGGCCGGCTGCAGCAGGGAAAGATCCGCAACCCGCCGGAAGAGCCGGACAACGCCGGCCAGCACCGCCAACCGCGCCTGCCGCAGGTGGGGATCTTCCACCATCACCATGACCTCCTCAAAAAACCGGTCAATGGGTTGTCGGAGGGCTACCAACCGGCGCAGCGCTTCGGTGTAGCGTTTCTCCTCCAGCAAGCCCAACACCTCCTGTTCCGCCTGTTGTAGTTCCAGTCGCAGCGCTCGTTCGGCCGGTTCCGGCAGTTGATCGGTGTCAGCCAGACGCTCCGGCACCTCCACCCCCAACCGGGCCGCTTGCTTTAAGATATTGGCGGCCCGTTTAAAGGCAATGGTCAACGGTTCGAGCTCCGGCTGCTTTCGAATAGTCTGGAGAGACTCCACCCGTACTCGGAGATCCAAGACGTCATCCCACCCGCTTGCCACGACCGCGGCGATCTCATCGGCCCGGAACCCTTCCTGGGTCAGGATCCCTTCAACCCGCTGGAGCAGAAACGCGAGGACCCGTTGACAGGCCTCTGGGTCTGGCTGAGCGGCCGCCGGGAGCGCGGCAAACGCCGTGTCCACCCATTGGGGAAGCGAGAGCCGCCATCCCCGATCGCGGATGATGCGAATGAGCCCTAGAGCCAGTCGGCGAAGGCCGTAGGGATCGGTGGTACCGGTGGGGATCAACCCCACCGCAAAGTAGCCAACGATCGTGTCGAGTTTATCGGCTAGGGCGACGATGGCACCTTCCCTCGTCGAAGGGAGCGGGCCTTCCGCGGTCACTGGCCAGTAATGTTCCTCCACCCCTTGAGCGACGATGGAGTCTTCCCCCGCCAGGGTGGTGTAGAGCCGTCCCACCACCCCTTGAAGCTCAGGGTATTCTCCGACGAGGGCGGTGACGAGATGCGCCTTGGCAAGCTGGGCGATCCGGCTCACATATTGGAGCTGCTTTGCGGAGCACCCCAACGTCTGGGCGAGCCCCTCCGCGAGCCGCTGAATGCGTTGCATCTTGTCATAGAGTGACCCAAGCCGCTCTTGAAAGACAACGTGCCGAAGTTGTTCCACATGATCCTGTTGAGACAATTTTCGGTCCTGGTCCAGGAAGAACTGCGCATCAGAGAGTCGGGCCGCGAGGACCCGCTCGTAACCTTCCCGAACTGTCTGTTGCGACTCGGACATCCCGTTACGAATACCCACGAAGTACGGGAGCAGGGTTCCTTGGCGGTCCGTGACCGCAAAAAACTTCTGATGATGGCGCAGGCAGGTCACCAGCACCTCGGGGGGGAGCGAGAGGAATTCCTCTCGAAACGAGCCCAAGACCGCCACTGGGTGCTCCACGAGGAAGGCATTTTCCTCAACGAGCTCGGGATCCGATCGAAGCGTGCCGTGCACCTTGCGAATGACCTGCTCGGCGGACCGACGGATCGCCTCCGCGCGCAGTTGGGGATCAACCAGGATACAGGCGTTCTTCAGGACCGTCACATACCGGCCCGGGAAGGGGACCGCCAGGCGATGGTGAATGGCCCAGGTGGGGCTGTGCGTCACCCGCCCGCTCTTCACCCCGGCAACGGCACACCGCACCACCTTGGTGCCATAGAGCGCGACGAGGGATCGGATCGGCCGGGGAAAGCGAAAGCGACTGGGCTCCCAGACCATCGTCTTGGGGAACTTGAGTTGTCGGATCAACGATTCGAACACCTGCGGGAGGACATCGAGGGTCGGCCTCCCCGGGATCCGCCGCGTGACAAGGAACCCCGGGCCGCGAGGGGTCTCCCGAACCTCGAGCGCATCCACCGGAACCCCTTGCGCTTTGGCGAATCCGAGCGCCGCGGGGGTCGGGCGTCCATCCGCGTCGCGAGCGAGCCGGACCAGCGGCCCGACCCGTTCCTCAACGAGTCCTTCCGCCTGTTCCGCCACCCCCTCGAGGAGCAACGCCAGCCGGCGGGGCGTCCCGAGGCTTTGCACCCGTTCATAGCGAATCCGTTGTTCCTCCAAGAGCGTCTCAGCCAGCCGCGGCATCTGCTCCAGCGCTGACCGGACGATACTTGCTGGCAATTCTTCAGTGCCAATTTCTAGTAAGGCGTCTTTAGAACTCATCCCGAAACCCTCCTCGGGCTGCAGCCTCTGGGGGCGGCCTGCGGCGGCGTCAGGCTCGCTCGGCATACCGTTCCTTCGTCAAGTATGCCGTCGCTCGCCTTCCTGGCCTCGGCGCGCCCCCCGAGGCTTCGCTGACCAAGCATGGTTTCGGGATGTGTTCTAGCCAT
>JACPXA010000258.1 GCA_016196785.1 Elusimicrobiota bacterium | reverse complement strand
CTCAAAATCTTACCAAATTAGTAAGATTATATACAATAAATATGGTTGGGGAATTAGGTGATGGTGCCGGTGTTGACGGTTGACAGGACAAAAATGACTTCCGTTAGGGAATTAAAATCCCTCCCTCCCCCTTTTCCCCGCTTCATTGGAGCGCAGGACCCTGTTGGGTCGGTGCCTGGGGCGTGGGGGCGGTCGGTGCCGGGGGCGTTGTGGGCGGTGGGGGCGTCGCGGCGGGCGGGCTGACCAGGACGGGGCTGAGGAGCGATTCTAACTGCTCATTCGCCTTGAGCATGAGCTGGAGCGCGTCGGCGTGGGTCGGTTCCCGCTCCAGGACGTGGTTAAATTCGAGGATGGCCTCCGCATAGAGCCCTTGCTCCATGTACTGAAGGCCACGCTGGAAGGCCCGCGCAGCGCGCTGCGTGGTGGCGCGGGGAGCGCCGAAGCGGGCCAAGATCGAAACCCGATGGGTCAGCCCGAGCTCGCCAAAGGGGACCAGGGCGTAATCCACATGGAACTGATCCGGCCCCACCCCGATCCCATAGTGGAGCCCGGAACTCACATCGTCTTGGGTCCGATACCCGAGGCGAAACGCGAGGAGCCCGGCGACCCGGTATTCGCCCCCGAGTTGCCAGGAGAGCCCCCGATCCCGCGGCTTCACGGCATCGAGCGCCAGGCTGAGCCGTTTGTTGAAGAGCTGGTCATAGCCCAGCCCGACCCGGAGGGTCCGGGGGAGCGGGGACCGCTCTTGCACAAATTTGAGCCCGGGGCCCACGTGCTGGACCGCCAGCCCGACCGTGAGCCCTTGCCAGCGGGTGTGCGGCAGCTCATACTGCGCCCCCAGATCGGCCATCACCGTACTGGCGGTGTCCTGATCCAGAACTTTACGGAGATATTTCAGGCTGGTGCCGAGACTCACCCCTTGCCACCAGGCCTCCGGGGTATCCCACCGCTGACCCCACGCGACGGTGCCTAACAGATCGTTGGCGCGGAGGTCCCCGGTGTTGCGATCCTGGACGTCAAATCCCTGAATGTCCCGGATGGTCAACAGGCTGAGGCTGCCCCCCAGGGTCCCACCGCTGGGGAGGGGATGGGCATAGGCGAGGTACTCATAGCGCGTATCCTGGACCGACTCGTTGTGCATAAAGGCGGCTTCCGGGGTGCGGAGGTGCCCGAGGCCGGCGGGGTTCCAGTAGGTCGAGAGGACATCGTTCGAGAGCGCGACCTGGGCCTCGCCCATCGCCACGGCGCGTCCCCCCACGCCCAACTTCAAAAAGTTTGCGGTACTCGTCCCCTTCCCCCCCGCCCCCACCCGTCCCGCGCCAATGGCGATGAGGAAAAGAGGTAGTAGAAGGAAAGAGGCGGGGCGCGGGATGGGGGTGAGGGGGCCTCTCAAGGGAGAGGGGAAAGTCAACTCCCTCTCCCCTTCGCGGGAGAGGGTGGGGGTGAGGGGGTCGAGAGTCCGGCGAAGGACCCTCACCCGCCCTTCGGGCGGCCTCTCCCCAGGAGGGAGAGGCATACAATCGTTCATTGATCCCCTCGCCCCGCCTCTTTTCCTCTTCATCGGATCACCATGAGCTTGCCCTGTTTCTTGTCGCGCCCATCATCCAGCACGTAGTAGAAGACATCGCTGCCGAGCGGTTCCCCCTCCGCATTGGTCACGTCCCAGGCGAGCTGGCCGCTCCCATCGCTGGTCGTGAGCTCCCGGACGAGATCCCCGCTCACCGTATAGATCCGGATGGTCGCCTGGACGGGCAGATTGGTAAAGAAGATCCGCGTATGGCCGACGGCAGGTTTGAACGGCACGGGGAAGGCATGGGCGAGGTCGAGGCCACTCCCCACCCCCCGGATCAGCGCAAACGTCCCTAAGGTCGTGACCGTGGCCCGCACGGATTGGGTGCGGAGGTCCACCTGGCTGGTGGGGAGCCGGACGAAGGTGCGGTGGTCGGGATCGAAGCGGAACAGGGCGACCTGGTCCAACCCCGCGAGGTCCAGCGGAGACTGCGACAGCCCTTGGACCTGCGGCAGGGGGAGGCTCACCATGGCCGGGGCTTGTAAGGCTGTCGGCTGCACCGCCCCCTGCTCATCAAAGGCGAGGACTTCCCCGAAGGCGAGGGCTTCCACCTGCGGACCGAAATTGTGCCGGAGGGTCTCCAGGGCCTCTTGGAGCGCGGCGGGGTTGACGAGGAGCGGTTGGTTGAGCGGCCGTTCCTCAATATCCAGGAACCCATCGGTGGAGAGGGCGTTGGCTTCCAAACGGATCCGGGTGCGTTGATCCTCTGCCACGAGGACATACGGCCGTTGGCGGTCCACGACGGTGTGGAACCGGCGCTCGCGGGGCTGGGCCAGGGGCCGTCCTTCCACATCGGTGGCGAGCGGGGTGACGTGCAACGCTAAGCCCCAGCCGCGGGGGAGATTCGGCGCAGCCTCCTGGGCCGACACCCCCAGCGCCGGGGTAAAGGTGACCAGCGCCGTCTGTTGGGAGGCATCCTCAAAGCGTACCTGCCCGCGGAACACCTGGGTCTGCGAGGATTGCAGATGGTCAAAGAGCCCGCGGACTTCCAGCCCCCCGTTGCGGAGCGAGTCGAGATCCATCGGTTTCGAGAAACGCACCCGGAACTGCGCCCGGGGCGAGACGCCCAGAACGCGTTGGCCCCGCGCGCGGCCCGGGATGAGGAGCTCGAGCACCTCTGGGGGGATGGCTGGCTGGCGCGCCCGGGCCTCAAAATTTGCTTCTACGTCCTGCTCCTGCAGGATCACGGTGCGGGATGCCGGGGTGATGGTAAACCGCTCTTTGGTTGCTGTCACCCCATAGGTGCCAACGAGTAAGTCTCGGAGTTGGTAACGCCCCTCAGCGTCTGTGGGAACCGTCCGCGGGCCCGTTTCTCCTTGCCGGGTGACCGTGATCGTCACCCCCGCCTCCCCGCGCGCTGGGGTGAGATCCACCCGCAGCACCCGGCCTCGCAGCCCCGGACGCGTCGGTTGCCCAACGGTAAACGGAGTGGAGGCTGACACACTCCCCGCGTACCGGCCCCCCGGCGCGGTAAAGGACGCGATATACACCTGGTCGCCCGGTTGGCTGAAGCTCCGCGGGTAGCGCGCGACCCCTTGCGCATCCACGGGTCGGTCGGCTTCCGGCAGGCCTTGACTGTTGAGGAACACCACCCGGCCCACCGGCCCGCCGAGGTCCGCCCGGAGCGACCGGACCGTCGCCTCTAAAGTGACAGGTTGCTCGACCTGGAGCGGGGGTTCCGGGATCACCCGCAGGGTCGTGGTGGTCAGCGCCACCGCGCGGAACTGGAGGCTCATCAGCTCTTGATCCAGGGTGACGGACAGGGACTCCGGGATGAATCGGAATCCGGTGCTGGACGGTGTGACGGTATAGCGCCCAGCGCGCGGATGCGGGGCGGTGGAAACGAACCTCCCGTCCTGATCGGTTTGCAGCGTGCGCCGATCGGGTCCCTCAAGCTGAATCGGCACCTGGGCCAACGGGGAGGTCGAGGCGCCTACCCCCCAGAGCGCTTGTCCTCCGAGCCGGAACCGCAACGGTGGAAGGGTCACCGTGGTCGTCGTTTGTTCCACGAGGCTCAGGATCCGGAGCGGTTGCGTCACCTGTTGGAATCCATCGCTGGACGCCGTCACGTCGTAAGTGCCGACCGCCAACGGCAGGTGGAACACTCCCCCAGGACCAGCGGTGGTCGTCCCCCGAATCGGCCCGCCGCCAGGTTCCCTGGCGAGGATACTCGCGCCCGGTACTCCTTGGCTGAGTGACTCGGCGTTCACGACCCAGCCCGTGAGGGTGGGGGCCAGGGCGACATGTCTGACCAGACTGGTTGTGCTGCTCGTGATCTCAAAAGGCAGGGTCGTGGTCGTCACATACAGGGCGCTGCTCACCGTGAGGGTATAGATCCCCCGTTCCAGTTGGGGAATGAGATAGTTGCCTTGCTGGTCGCTCACCGTCCGAGTGCTCACTTGGGGCGGCACGGTTTGCGTCGTCACCACCACCACCGCGCCACTGATGCTCACCGTGGGTTCATCCGCCCGGGTCACCGTCCCGCTCAACGCCCCCCGTCGGCCCAAGGTCACATTCAGCACGACCGGGGTCGTTGTACTCGGCACGATGGGGGCCACCCGCGTTTCGGTCACAAACCCGGCGCTGGCGAACGTCACGTCATAGGTCCCCGGGCCTAAGGGGAGATAGTAGAGCCCACCCTCCGCCGCTGACGTCTGTCGGCGGAGGGGAGGAGGTTCCCGGCGGGTGGCCGTCACCTCCGCGCCACTGAGGGGCACCGTGGATTGATCCACCCGGGTCGTCACCTGCCCCCAGAGCATGGGGACCAGGGTGAAAGGGAGGTCCGTCTGCTCCCTGGGCCGAACCTCGATCCCCGTGCTGACCCGGACGGCATAGCCCTCGCTGGAGGCGGTCACCTGATAGCGGTCGGGAAGGAGCTCCAGGCGGTAGGTGCCGTTCGACTCGGTGCTGGTGGACCCGGTGACGACCCCGGTGCGCTCCCGGGTGGCGGTGACGGTCACCCGTGCGAGCGGCAGGCTCCCAAAGTTCTGGAGCACCACCCCGGCGACGGTGCCGGAGGCGCGGGCCAGGAGAAAGTCCTGAGTCACGGACGTCAGCGGGGTCGTACTGATGGTCACCACGGTACTGACGGCCACATAGAAGGGTAGTGAGGAGGCCATGACTTGATAGGCGCTCAGCTGGCCTGGCAGTTTGAGCGCGTACCGGCCGTCGGTTTGGGTGGTCGTTGATACATCGATCCCGGAGCTCGTCCCTCGTACCACGGCCCCGACCAGCGGGGTCGAGCCGCTCTCCGTCTCCCCCAGGACCGTCCCTGCCAGGGTCGGTCTCAGGGTGAAGTTGCGGGTTGCACTGCCTGCCGGTGGAATCGCGACCGGCTGGACCTGGGCCGTGGTGTACCCCCGGCTGGAGACGACGACACGATAATTGGCGCGCCGTGGGAGCGGCAACGTATACTCCCCACGCGGGGCGGCGGTCGTGGTAGATGAAAACCGTTGGGTGTATGGGGGCGGCCAAAACGCCTCGATCACCGCCCCGGTCAACGGGGTGGTAGAGCCGAGGACATCTTGTTCCACTCGACCGGTCAGTTGGCCCCAGTTCACTATGGTGACCCGGAAGGTCGTGGTACTTGTGGTGTGCCGATACTGGGAGTTCTCGACATAGACCACGTTCAGGGTGTGCGCGCCTCCCTCGCTTGGTGGGAAGGTCGTGGTTGCCGTGACGGTCGAGCCGCGCCACTCAACGTCTGCGATGGGCCGTTCTGGGTTCGAGTCAAAGCGGTCGGTCATGATGACCCGCCCTCCGCTCTCCGGGACCAGTGCCCGGAGGTTGGTCTGGGGTCGGATCGCCACAGCGAAGGTGATCGGGACCGAATGGGGGAGGGCGCTGAGGTCTTCATCGGCGGTGAGGGTCGCGGTCGTCAGCACCACCGCGGTGAAGTTGATCCCGCTCTGGTTTGGCGGAACGGACGTCACGATGCCGGTACTCGGTCGGATCTGGTGCCCATCCTTCGTCCCGGTGATGGTGTAGGTGCCCTGGAAGCCCTCCGGGATGGTGAGCTGGTAGACCCCGGTCTCGTCCCTGGTGGTGGCCTCCTCCCGGTGGTCGTCAGGCGGGTTGGTGCGACGGCCACTGATGCGCACGTCAGACACCCCAGGCTGCATGACGTCTCTATACCGGATGGTCCCAGCGATGATACTGGCAGTGGCGCGCAAGCGCACGGGGGGATGTTCGAAGGAGGAGATCTGGCGGGTATAGTGGGGAAAGCCGCGGATGGTCTCGGTCGAGGTGAAGAACGCCGGGGGGCTGCTGACGAGGATCTCGAAATTCCGCGGTCCGCCATCATCCGCATTGTTGTACACCGGCAGGTCATACCGTCCACCCAGGCGTTGGGGTGGTCTTGGCCCCCCGACGGGTACCGTCCGTCGGCCCCGGTTGTAAACACACGGATTCGTTCAGGCAATCGCCCATTCGGGGGCACGGGACGTTTCAGCTCAACTTGGACCCCCGCTAACCTTTGGAGCGTGGGGGTGGAGAGGACGACCCCAGGCGTTGACCGACCTAACCAACCTGCAATGGGACTAGAGACAAACACATACGCGGCGCTGGGCCGGGAGCGCGCCGGATAGATGGAACTCGGTGGCTCAAAGCGGGCGAAGTCCGCGTTGCAGTCGGTGTTGCCGGAGAAGCCATCGTGGCGGGGACATTGGCCGGTGACGGGCGCCGTAATGAGCCAGGTATGACTGGAAGTCAAGGGGAAGGGGATGGTATACGCTCCCCCCGCCGCGGTGGTGGTGGAACACGCCACGGGCGTCGAGAGATCCCCACGGTAGGCCTTCACGCAGATCCCCGCCGCGTCCGCCAGGGTCCACCCCTGCCCGGGGGGCAGACGCACCGTGCCGGAGGCGGTGAAGGTCGTGGGAATCAACTGGAAATGCTGGGTGATCGTCTGCCCCGCAGGGATGTCAACCCGCGCGGGAGGCTCTGGGCCGGTGAGGAATCCGGGGGCGCTGGCGGTGGCCAGATAAACCCCCGGGACGAGGGTCAGGAAGGTGTAGTACCCATTCAGGTCCGCGGGCGCGGACTGACTTGTCCCCCCCCCTTCCGGGGTGACGGTGACGCGGGCATTCCTCGGGATTGGGCCAGTCCAGGCATGGGTGACCCGCCCGGTCAACGTGCTTACTGGTCGCAGGTTGAACGTCTGTGCGATTTGATTAGGGGGCGACGAGACGGGGAAGTCAAGGGTGACAATCTCTGTGACGGGGGTGAAGAACCCGTCAGCGCGCGCGGTGAGCCGGTACCTGCCAGGCGCGATGGAGAAATCGAACTGTCCCACCGCCGCCGGGGGTGTGCGGTAGGTGGTCGTTGACCCCGCGGATTGCCCATCCGACTCTCGAACTGCCTGGACGGTTGCGCCCGGAATGCCTTGTCCCGTGACCCCGTTGCGGACCAATCCGCCAAAATTCGTCCAGAGGGTGAAGTTCCGGCGCACCGTCTCTCTTTCTGGGAGGATGACCCTATCTCTTCGGTGGAAGGTAAACTCCGCTTTTGAGGCTTTGAGATCATAGGTACCTGGGGCCACCGCTACGTTGTAGAGCCCGGTGCCATCGGTGATGGTCGAGGCGACCTGGATCTCGGTGCCTTGCTGGAGGACCTGGACCGTGACACCACCCAGGTCCGGAGTGGACCCATCGCGACGGGACAGCGACACTATCCCCCTAAATTCGCCCGTCGGTGGTAGCAGCAGGAACGGACTTGCGTCCTTGGAAGCTGGGTTACCCGCGCCATCGTAGGCGGTCACGCGGTACGTATACGTGGTCCTCTCAATCACAGCCGTGTCGGTCCAAGGGCTCGACACAGGACCTGACTCTGATCCCCAGGGATCCTCATTGACCTTTCGGGCGATCGTGAAGTGGTCAATACCGCTTGTCGCATCGGTGAACTCATTCCAGGTGACCTGAATCCTCAAGGGGGACAGCAGGCGCTCTGGGATGACGGTTGCCCCTGATGCGTCTGGCGGGACGGTATCAATAGCTAGTTGTTGAGTCGCCTCGCCGACTGGACATCGTATGGCGTATCTGGCTAGGACAGTTAAGCTATGAGGATTGCCCTGGGGTGGGACAGCGTCACGAGGGAAGACAAACGGATTTGTACTAAAAGTGGTGAAGCCGAGACTATCCCAGCTATACTGCTGGAGCCCCACAGTACTAGTACCATCATCGATAGTGATTGTGATTTGATTCTTCCATGGCCCTGCGGGGCTAGCGGTGATAAAAATCTGTGGTATGAAAGTGCAACCCTCTGTTGGACAGCATGGTGGGATTAGTCCTGTTGGGGAGCTCGTCGGACAGGGCCGGCATGCTGGGCCGCCGGCTTGGAGAGGATGAGGGAATGCGCTGAGCAGGAGCAGCACATAGAGGGATGTCGTTGCACTCAGTAACTTACGGGATTTGGATATGGAGGTCATCAAGGTCCGCCACCACGCGCTATTCATGAAGGTTGTTCTCCATCTAAGTATAGCGATCCTATATTAAGATTGCATGAAGATTCGATTAAGTTTTGATTAAGTTTTTTTAGCATCCCAAAGATTTCTTGAATTTTCAGAATTTCTGATATATACTGATATTGAGACAGTATCTCAAAAAGGAGGGCTTTATGGCGTTGCTCCGTATTCGGGGTCGAGGACAAGTGACGATCCCCGCACAGTATCGGAAGCTCCTGCATCTGGAGGAGGATGCCCCCGTCAACCTGGTTCTGATTGGGGAGACTTTGGTGATCACCCCTTATCGGACGAGGGGGGAAGAGCTGGCTAAGAAGTTCGAAAAAGCCATGAAAAGAGAGTCGCTGAGTTTTGAAGACCTCTTGAACGATTTGAAACGGATTCGAAAAGAACACACGCAAACGAAATATGGTCTTTGAGTGCTGGCGGGTCTTTGTGGACACCAGCGCGTTGCTGGCAGGGCTTCTTTCTCCCCAAGGGACCGCTAGACAGATGCTCGCAGCCGGGGAACTGAAGCTGATTGAACTCTTGATTTCTTCTGACGTCCTTGCCGAAGCGGACCGGAACATTGTCAAGCGATTCCCACAATTAGCCGAGGAGTATCGGTCCTTCATTCGGGATATGGCCCCCACCTTAGTTGAAGATCCCACGCGTGAGGAGATCGTGGCGGTGGTTCCATGGGTTGGCAAAGACGATGCACCCATCTTGGCTGCTGCGCTCAAGAGTAAGGCGGATTTCTTGGTCACTTGGAATACCCGAGACTTTATGACTCCCAAGATTCCTCTGACTCTTCCATTAAAGATCAGGACCCCAGGGGCCTTCATTGAAGAGTGGAATACATTCTGTAAACAGTGGCCGCCCTAGGAGCCTGTCCGAGTATTCCGTTTCGGCTGCACCGGCAGGCTGTTGGCCTGCGCCGGCGTTGGCACCCCCCTCCACGGCCATCCCAGTGGGGGAGCACTCCTGTGCTCCCCCCTAAGGCTCGCTCGGCATACGCTCCGCCGTCGAGTATGCCCTCGCTCGCCTTCCTTGGCTCGGCACAACAGCCGCCGGTTCGCCATGAAAGCCATACTCAGACAGACTCCTAGACGTCCGAAGAGCATAGGTCACGGGGAGCTAAGCCGCTCGTTGGCGCGGCGCATCATCTCTAGAGACTCTTGATGATTTGGATTGAATTCTAGAGCTTTATTGAACTCCACAATGGCGGCTGGGTAGCGGCCATCCTCGTAGGCCTGCAGCCCGCGCTTGAAAGCCGCTTCTGCGCGGAGGCTGGCTAAAGTGGGACCAAACCGAAGGCTGAGGGCAGCCCGATGGGTCAGACCGAATTCTCCAAAGTTGACCAGGGCGTAGTCTAAACCGACGTTCCCCACCCGAATCCCCACCCCGTAACTGAGGCCGTTCGAGAGGTCGTCGTTGGACCGCCAGCCGACCCGGAAGGCGAGAAGCTGACGAATCCAGTATTCCGCTCCCACCGCGGTCCACCGGTCGTTGTCGTTCGGGACATTGAGATCCATTGCCAAGGTCAGCGGGTTCCCGAACACGTTCACGCGGTAACCGAGTCCCATCCGGACGTTCCGGGGAAGCTCGCCAGTATCCCGATGGAACCGCAGCTTCCCCCCAAGGTTTTGGACGGCAAACCCCATCGAGAGGCCTCGAATACCTCGCAGCCTGAGCCACTCCCCGAGCTGGAGCTGGGCGCCGAAATCCCCTGCGGCGGTCGTTGCAGACACCCCGGCGAGGCGTTCCTGAATGCCTTTCGCGGTGATCCCTACCGCGAGGTACGGCGCCTTCGGGAAAGTTGTTGCATAGGTCAAACTGGCCATGGCGTCATACACCTGGAGCTTTCCCGTTTCTTTCCCAGTGGCGTCCCGGCCTTGAAGATCCCCTACCGAGAGGAAATACACGCTTCCCCCAAACACCCCGAGTGGACTATAGGGGTTGGCGTAGGCGGCGTATTGGGCTCGAATGGTTTCCACCAGTTCGGTGTGCATGAGCGAGACTTCGTGCGATTGGATGTGCGCGAGGCTCGCGGGGTTCCAGTAGGCGCCGGCGGCGTCCTGCCCCACCGCCGCCTGGGCCTGGCCCATGGCCAGCGCCCTCGGCCCCGCCCCCAACTTGAGAAAATTCGCCCCCGTCGTCCCACGCCCCCCCGCCTCCACCCGTCCCGCGGCAATGGCGCAGAGGAAAAGAGCGAGGAAAAGGAGAGAGGCGGGGCGAGGGCTGGGGGGCAAGAGAGGCCTTTGGGCTGAGCCGGTCGAGACCATGGGAGGCGTCAAGGTGGCCTCTTGAGTCACGTCGAGCTGTGCGGGAGGAGTAGGAACGGCGAAGCCAAAGTGGAGCGAGCTCGCAAAGCGAGCGTCCTCTCGGCCTCCCACCCTCGCCACGCCTCTTTTCCTCTTCATCGGATGATCACCAGTTTCCCGGTTTTTTTCTCGCGGGCATTCTGCACCAACCACAGGTACACCCCGGAGAACACCTTCTGGCCCTCGTCGTTGGCCGTGTCCCACTGGAGCGTGGAGAGGCCGCTGGTATGGTCAAGGGTACGAACCAACTCCCCACTCAGCGTGTAAATCTTAATCGTCGCCTGGGTAGAGAGATTCGCGAAGGTGATCCCACTCGCCTCCGTGCCCTGGTTCGGGTCGCCGCTGTTTGGTGCGAACGGCACCGGGTACACGATAACGTCCGCTAACGAGAAATCAGGATTCGCCATGAGGCTGTAGATCGAAAAATGCCGGGTTGGGGCTTGGACGGTCTTCGCCGCGAGGTCCACTTGGCTCTGGAGCGTGATCCACCGGTGCTGTTGTTCATCCAGGAACGCCAGGGAGAGACGCTTCGCCCGGGTCGGCACCGGGCTCCCGGTGACGAGCCCTTGCTCGTTATCCTGATAGGGCAGACTGATCAGAGCGTCTTCCGGAAACTGGGTGCTGAGGGGGTGATTCGTCGCATCTCGGAGTTCGAACCCACGGATCGAATTGGGTACGATAAAGGTAAACGGCCCCTCGCCTTGGAGTTTGGCGTTGGCGTCCGTGACGGCCCGACGCACCGTCTCTGGGGCTGTAGCCAGGGGATCCAGCTCGACCACCGGAAAGCTATCGTCAGGGAGGACGTTCTGGGGGATGAGAACCCGGGTTTCCGGTTGGGTCGCTCGGAAGACCGTATTCCGTTGGGTCCGATCCAACACGGTTCGGAAGTGGACGGAGAATGGTTGGATGGGGTTGCCCCCTTTGTCCTTGAGCGCCGGGGTGGCTTGCAGCAGGAACACCGATCCCTTCGGGAGCGGGGCCTGTGGGGTGGCGGTGAGCTGGGTTTGGCCGCCGTTCAGGACGGCTTCGAACGTCAAGGGAATGCCCTCAGTGCCCGGCAGGCCGTCATGCCGCCAGATCCGGCGGAGGGTCATCCCTCGGGGGAACGTGGTCGTCGCCATTTGGTCGTTGAAGGTGAACCGGATCGGTGGTTGGAGCTGGGCGCCGAACAGGAAGTCGCCGATGGTGGTCTGTGGCGATTGAAAGGTCATGGTGGCTGGTTGGTCATCACGGGTGAGGTTCAAGGTAAACACCGCGGAGGTCGGGCTCCAGTTCCCCGCCAGGTCCTTGGCCTTCACTCGGAAGCGGTATCGTCCGCTCGCAAGGTTGGTGATCCGTACCCCTGGCGCGGTGGTGGTGGAAGCCTGGATCTGAATCGCCGTGCAAGTCAGTTCCCGGTCTTGGGGTTCCGGCAGGATCTGCGTGCAGTAGCCCGCCATGGGGCTGGCACTGGCCGGCACGGGCCAAAAGAAGTAGGGGTTTGGGTTATAGCTTGTCTCCTGTTCAGGGATGGGTTCCTCTTCATCCGGACCAAATTTGGCGAGGACACGGGGGATGACCGGCGGGGTCGTATCAATCAGGATCGGTCCGAAATCCACTTGGACATCTCGGTCGGTTCCGGGGTCGCGCCCCAAGAGGTGCAGGAACCAGGGGCCTTCCGCGGTGGCGCGCTTGGTGACGGGGGACCCCGTCCAGAGTTCGTCGGTCTGTGCGACGCGGCCTTGCTGATCTTGGTCCCACCGCAGTCGGAGTTGGTTCGGTTGGCCCCTCAAGGTGAACGTGAAGGTCGTCTGGTTGATCCATTGGTTGGCGCTGACGGAAGGCTCAACCCGCTCCACGGCCGGGGGCTGCACTCCCCCCTCGTGCAGCGTCACCCCGACGGGTGGGCTGAAGTCAGTGGTCTCACGGTCCTGATTGCGGGCCTTCACCTTGAAGGAGTAGGTGACCTCCGGGGTGAGGCCGATCACCGTGATGCCGTCATCACGTCCGCCCCACCCGTTGGGTCCGACATAGGTCCCCCAGGATTCTCGGTCAAGTACGCCGCCTCGATCCACTCCGTCCGGGCTGGAGAGAAGCTGGACATAGCCGCGGGTTCCGTTACTCCCTTCTACAAACATGGCAAATTCGGTGCGGGTGTCTGTGGGGTTGGTCCCCGGATCAACCGCGAGCTTGACGAAACTTGATCTCACGTTGAGGATTCGAGGCCTGGGCGGGACCGTGGCCTTTGTCGCCTTGACCACCGAGGAGGATCCGAGTACTCCGGCGAAATTTTTCGTCTCTACCGTAAAGCGATAGGGGGTACTGACTTCAAGGGTACGCACGTCGCAACGGACGGGATCGTCCGTGACCCACCCGTCGCCGCTGGCGCTACACCAGGTGGTGACCCCTCCTGACAGCGGGGCATAGCCCAGGCGTGCCGCGGATTGACTGCCGACCTCCCGATAGCGGGGGTTGTCGAACTCGGTCCCGATGGCAAGGCGCGTGGCCTCGACGATTGAGAAGCTGGTGTTGCGGACACGCAGCAAGGTGTAGGTGGAGATAGCCGGCGACCACTCGCGGCCAGACACGCCGTCTTGCGTGATCCCACGCACCTCAAATGCGTGACGGACATTCGAAACCAGCATGGCCGAGATAAGGAAACTGGTGGTGGATACACTAAACTCGGTTCGTGTGGGGTCGCCTTCCTGTCGGACGGCACGGACGGTGTAGCTTGACACAACGGGCTGGAATATCGCGGAGGTCGTTGCCGTGGGCCAACCGAATTCGGGACCGTCGGGGCCGGTCTGATGATACCCCTCTACCCGGTAATACCCTATCACCGGTTCAACGAGAGGGACGCTCCAGCGAAGCTCCAGCGCTGGAGCGGCCGTCATCACCACGCTGGGCTGAGGGATGCGCGCTGGACCACTACTCTGAATCGTGGTATCCGTGAACGGCGAGTTAGTTGGAGTACCGATGAGCGTAAAAGCGGAGAAGGGCGCCGAGGGCGTCATCGCGCGGAAGACGCCATAGCCTCCCTCAGCTCCCCTATCAGGCGGGGACCAACTGAGTTGGACCCGTTCCCCTCCGCTGACCTGGAAACCCTGTGGTGGGCCGGGTGGCACCCTCCCGGTTTGTCGTTCTGATGTGCTCGAGGGGTCACCTTGGTAGGCTCGGACTCTGAAGGCATAGAACGAGAGACTACGGTGCTCGATTGGGATCCCGCGCAGGATGTTGCGGGACTGCCACCACGGGAAGAGTTGCCGGACCGGGGTGGTCGAGCTCACCGTCGTGTCGCCCTGGAGGTAGCAGGGGTTGGAATCGTTGCAATTGAAACGGTCAAACGGATCGCCGGAGGGTGTTTGGACCAGGAGAATGTCGTAGCGCGGTTCAGGGGTCCCGTCTCCTGGATCCCAAGGGATCGGAGAGATACGAATGCGGAAGAAGAAACTGGCAGGCGAGGGTGGGCCGGGGTCGTACCCTCCGATCACGGTGGGAGGGGCCGGGCGGACTACGGCTTCCACGAGGGTTCCCTGGCTGAGCACCAGCCAGGCGGCGCCAGCCAAAACAATGAGGGTGAAGCTCCGGAGCGCTCGAGGCGCTGGCTTCACCCTCTTAGCGGGGTACCCTCCCCGGTACCCGATCTGACTTGCTTGAGATGTCTGCCACCACGCATCAATCATTGGATCCCTGTTGCGGTCACTCTAAGTCTACCTGGGTGAGATTAAGATTGCATGAAGATTGGATTAAGATTTGATTAATTTTTGTTTAGCAAATCTTCGGAAGGGAGGGAACTTGTACGTCATTCCCGCGCAAGCGGGAATCCAGCCCTGGGTCCCCGCCTGCGCGGGGACGACGGGCATAAGGCGATGGGGTCTGACCCCAGGCCCTTGCTAGGGGCTTATCTTGGCAATGAAGGCGTCCCCTAAGCCGCCGAGCGTGGGCTGGAAGACCCCGGGGGTCGTGGGGAAGTTACGCGAAGCAGTCAGACCCGTCACATAGGCGGTGCCGTCTTGGTCCACCGCGATGCCGTAGCCGGCGTTAAAGTTACTCCCGCCGAGGTACGTGGAATACACCAGCGCCGTGCCGTCCGGGTTCACCTTGGTGACAAAGACGTCTGTGACGCCGCCGAGCGTGGGCTGAAAGGCCCCGGGGGTCGTGGGGAAGTTGGGTGAGTTGGTCTGACCCGTCACGTAGGCGGTGCCGTCTAGGTCCACCGCGATAGCGACGTCTCCGTCAGCGCCACTCCCGCCGAGGTACG
>JACPXA010000226.1 GCA_016196785.1 Elusimicrobiota bacterium | reverse complement strand
TCAGAGGCAAGATCCTCAACGTGGAGAAGGCCCGTTTTGATAAGATGCTGGCCTTCGAAGAGATACGCACGATAATCACCGCGTTGGGAACCGGGATCGGATCTCAAGACTTCGATATATCCAAGCTGCGTTATCATAAGATCATTATAATGACCGATGCAGATGTTGATGGAAGCCATATACGAACTCTGCTGCTCACCTTTTTTTACCGGCAGATGCGGCCGCTCTTGGAGGGGGGGTACGTGTACATCGCCCAGGCCCCGCTGTTCAAAGTCAAAAAGGGAAAGACCGAGATGTACATGGACAACGAGGAGGAACTGGACCAGTGGCTCCTGCAACAGGGGATCTCAGGAGTCTCGCTGATCAAGCTCACCGGCGAACGGGGGGAAAGGGAGTCCAAAAAAGGTCCCCCTCTCCCCTTGCGAACCCGCCTGATTGACGAGGCGAAGCTCCGCGATATTCTCCACGGGCTCACGGAACTCGAGGGCCTCTTGAAGAAGCTGGGGAAGAAGGGGTTGGGCTGGAAGGATTACCTCGCATTTCAGCGGGAGGGGCGGCTGCCGCTCTACCGCATTGATGCAGAAAAGCCGCGCTACCTCTACACCGAGCGTGAATGGAAGCGGTTTAAAGACGACTATGTGAAGGCCAAACAGGCCAAGATCCAACAGGGCCTCGAGGCAGCGGGAGAGGCCGATGTCACCGCGGAGGTGGAAGAGCTGGGACCGGAGGTGAAGGACCTCTGGGAGCTCCCCCAGATTGACGGGCTGGTGAAGAAACTCGAGCAGACGGGGCTGGACATGCGGGTGTACAGCACGAAAGGCGGGGAGGCGCAGAAGTCGCTCTACCGTCTCATCGCCCATGACGAGGAGCGGGACATCGCCGATGTTCAGGCGCTCCTTGAGGCCATCAAGGACCTCGGACGGCAAGGGGCGACGATTCAGCGCTACAAAGGGTTGGGCGAGATGAACCCCGGACAGCTCTGGGAGACGACCATGGACCCCGCCCGACGGAAACTCCTCCAGGTCAAGCTCGAGGACGCGGTCGAGGCGGACCACATCTTTACCACCCTCATGGGGGACAAGGTGGAACCCCGCCGGCAGTTCATCGAAACCCACGCCCTCGAGGTCCGCAACCTCGATGTCTAAGAAAATGCGAAAGGTTGACAATATTGCCATATTCATATATCCTGGGTGTGGATAGGGGGTGACACAGTGGGGAAGCTCATCGTGGAGGTGCCAGATTCTGTCCATGTCACTCTGAAACGGTACGCGTTTACCCACCACACCACGTTGAAAGACATTATCCTGACCCTCTTAAACCGGTTCCTCTCCCAACCGTCACGCTCCGGGCCGACTCGGAAGACGACTGGTTTTTGTGGGGTCTGGCAGGATCCCCGGCGGCCAGAGGAGATTGTTCGTGACATTCGAACCCATCGCCGCTGGTTCCAGCGTCCTCCCCAAGCTTGATGCCATACGTCCTCGATACCGACACCTGTATCTATTGGCTCAAAGGCGATCGAGCGATCGACCATCGGATCCGAGAGGTAGGACTCGATCAAATCGTCCTCACCGTGATCACGGAATGTGAGCTGGCCTACGGAGCCTTCAAATCCCAACACGTCGAACACAACCTACGGATTTTGGACCGGTTGCTCGAGAAGGTCGGGTCACTTCAGACATCCTCCAAAGCTGCGAGAGTGTTCGGGGAAACCAAAGCCCATCTCGAGCGTCACGGAACGCCTATTGATGACGCGGATTTACTCATCGCCAGTCTCACCCTAGCTCATGGAGGGACTCTCGTGACCAATAACGAGCGGCATTTCACGCAGATTCCTCAGTTAGAGATTCAGAACTGGTGTCAAGGTCGGTAAGACGATGCGTGATCCTGATCAACAACCGCTGATGACCTGAGCTCATATGCCTGAGGTGACGACCCTCCCACCCAAAGACCAGCCGATGCGGATCATCCCGCGCAACATCGAGGATGAGATGAAGACCTCCTATATTGATTACGCGATGAGCGTGATCGTGGGGAGGGCGCTGCCGGATGTCCGGGATGGGCTCAAACCCGTGCACCGCCGCATCCTTCACACGATGCGGGAGATGGGCCTCACGCACCGCACGGCGTTCAAGAAGGCAGCCCGCGTGGTCGGGGACGTTCTCGGGAAATACCACCCGCACGGCGATGTCGCGGTGTACGACGCCCTCGTCCGGATGGTCCAGGACTTTTCGCTCCGCTACCCTCTCGTGGAAGGCCAAGGCAACTTCGGTTGTTTTACTGGAGATACAAAAATCAAGTTGCTAGATGGGACGGAGCGGTCATTCGAACAACTTGCAAAGGATTTTGAACCGGGAGAGAAATTCGCAGTTTACTCTATAGACAAGGCCGGGAACGTAGTGGTCGGTTGGGCGCATAGCCCTAGGATCACCCGCAGGGATGCGAAGGTCATCGAAGTTACACTCGATACAGGCGCGAAGATTCGCTGTACCCCTGATCATCGGTTCCTGTTGCGCAACGGGACTTATAAGGTTGCCAAAGATCTAACCCCTGAAGACAGTCTTATGCCGGGGTACTTCCGGATGGCGAGGGTTAAGGAGGAGCTGAACGACTATCTGCAAATCCTCCAACCCGCCACCCAGACGTGGGAGTTCGTCCATCGCCTAGCGGACCGAGAAAACGAGCGGGTAGGGATGGCCAGAAAGTTCCATGGGCCGTTCGTCCGGCACCACAAGAACTTCAACCGTTTTGACAACCGGCCCGACAATATCGAACGGCTCACGTTCCTTGATCATCTCAAAGTTCACATGCAGCAGGTGAAGTCGTTGTGGGGGGACCCACGATTCCGGGCGCATCAAGCGGAAGGAGTGAAGCGGTACTATGAAGCACACCCAGAAGCTCGAGAACGTCGGCGAGCGCTAACGATCCAGAGGAATCGTTCCAAAGAATTTCAGGCCCAGAGTGCTCAGGTGCGCTCGGCGATCTTTAAGGCGAGGTTCGCGGCTGATCCTCAGCTTGCTAAGCAGATTGGTGAGCGGATGCGGAAGAGGTGGGGCGATCCTCAGTATCGTGAGAAAATGTCCAAAGTCCTCAAGGGGAGCCATACCACCCCGCTCTCGCCAGAATCGATGCAACGCGTCAAGGCGATCATTTCCCTGAAGAGCCGGCAGATGTGGGCTAGTTCCAAACGACGGGAGATTGTGCAAGCAATTCGGCGGGCGATGCAATCCCCCGAGATCCGAGCTCGCCAGTCGAAGCAGACTCAAGCCTTGTGGAAAAACCCCTCATTCCGGGCTAAATTCTCCTCCGGGCATTTCTCCAGAATGGCGAAAGCACTGTGGGCCAATCCAGGGGTGCGAGCTCAGCATCGTCAGAAAGTGCAGCGCCAATGGGCCGACTCGAAGTTTCGTGAGTGCGTTGTGGAGGGGGTCCGAAAAGCCAACGCTCGGCGGCTTCAGGAAGAACCTACCTATATGCATAAGCTGGCAGAGAAAGCCGCACATGCCCTTCGGTCACGGTGGCAACTGCCGGAGTACCGTCGGCGAGTCGTTTCGTCAAGGATTCTTCGATACGGGCGCGACTTGCTGTCGAAGTTTAGCCTAGAAGAAATCACCCCTGAAGTGTACATGCGCCAACGGCCCAGCAATGCGATCCCTCGATACACCAAGATGTTGGAGTATTTCCCTGATTTAACTATCATGCTTGAGCAGGCGTTGACCTATAACCATCGGGTGATAAGTAAGCGCGTTCTTGAGCAATGCTATGACGTCTGGGATATCACGGTTGATGAGCATCACAATTTCCTTCTTGCCAGCCGCGTGTTCGTCCACAATTCCGTGGATGGAGATCCACCGGCCGCCATGCGTTATACCGAAGTGCGGCTCGCGGCCATCGCTGAGGAGATGTTGGCCGACATTGACAAGAACACCGTCAACTTTGGGCCGAACTATGATGGCTCGCTTACAGAACCCCTCGTCTTGCCGGCCCGCCTCCCTAACTTGTTGGTTAATGGATCATCCGGGATCGCCGTTGGGATGGCCACTAACATCCCCCCGCACAACCTGAACGAAATCTGCGACGCGGCGATCGCCCTGATCGAAGACCCTGAACTATCACCCCAGGCGCTGATGAAGATCGTCAAGGGGCCTGATTTCCCGACCGCCGGGATCATCTATGGGCGGAGCGGTATAAAAGACTACGTGGAGACCGGCCGTGGCTCACTGAAGGTGCGGGCCGAGGCGGAGATCGAGGACCTGCGTGGCAACCGCCAGGCAATTATCGTGAGCGAACTACCCTATCAGGTGAACAAGGCGACGCTCTTGGAGACCATCGCGGGGCTCGTTCGAGAGAAGAAGATCGAGGACATCAGCGACCTCCGCGACGAATCCGATCGCGATGGAATCCGCATGGTCATCGAGATCAAACGAGAGGGCAACGCCCAGATCGTCCTGAACCAGCTCTTCAAGCACACCCAAATGGAGGTTACCTTCGGGGTCATCACGCTGGCCTTGGTGGGTGGCCGGCCAAAAGTGCTCGCCCTTCGCGAAGTCCTGCACCAGTACCTTGAGCACCGGAGAGAGATCGTCGTCCGCCGCACTACCTTTGACCTGGCCAAAGCGGAGGCCCGGGCACACATCCTGGAAGGGTTGAAGATTGCGCTGGATCATCTGAATCAGGTGATCAAAGTCATCCGGGAGTCTAAAGACCCCGATGTCGCCCGAACCCGCCTGATGGCCGAGTTTACATTAACCAAGCTACAAGCGCAGGCAATCCTCGATATGCGGCTCCAGCAACTCACGGGGCTCGAACGGAAGAAGATCGAGGAAGAGTATCTCGAGCTGATCAAGACCATCGAACGTCTCAGGGCGATCCTCGCCGACCCCCGCAAGGTGTTGAAACTCATTCAAGAGGAACTCGGGGAACTGAAGAAACAATACGGAGATGAGCGAAAGACCAAGATTATCGCGCAGGCGGTGGAACTGGACATCGAGGACCTCATCCAGGAGGAGGAGGTCGTGGTGACGCTCTCCCACGCCGGTTACATCAAGCGCCTCCCGGTCTCCACCTATCGCGCCCAACGGCGAGGTGGGCGGGGGGTTGCCGGCATGACCACCCGTGAGGAGGATTTCGTCGAGCAGCTCTTTATCACTAACACCCACGCGTATCTCTTGCTCTTTACCGACAAGGGACGGGTCTACTGGACGCGGGTGTATGAAATTCCCGAGGGGGGCCGCGCGGCCAAGGGGAAGGCTGTCGTGAATCTGGTCCAGCTTTCCTCCCCGGAGGAAAAGATCACCGCGGCCATCCCCATCCGATCCTTTGATGATGACAGCGTGAGGAACTCGTATCTCTTGATGTGTACCCGGCACGGTACAGTGAAGAAGACCGCGCTTCCTGAGTTTGCCAACCCCCGACGGGGGGGAATCATCGCCATTGGGTTGGAGCCGGGAGACAACCTGATTGATGTCCAGCGAACCGAGGGGAAATCCGAGATCATCATTGGGACCCGCCAGGGGATTGCGATCCGATTTAAAGAGGCAGAGGTCCGGCCGATCGGGCGAGCTGGCAAAGGGGTGCGGGGCATTCGGCTCGAGAAAGAAGATGAGGTCGTCGGGATGGAGGTGGTGTCTCCTAAGGACGTCTTTTTAACGGCTACCGAACACGGGTACGGCAAGCGGACCGAGGTGGGGAAGTACCGGCTGCAGGCGCGTGGAGGGAAGGGCGTCAGGAACATCAAGACCACCGAACGGAACGGCGTGGTCGTGGGACTTCGAAAAGCCAACAACGGGGATGAGGTCATGCTCGTGACCGCTAAGGGCATCACGATCCGCCTGCCGGTGAAGGACGTCTCGATCATCGGACGCAATGTCCAAGGGGTGCGGCTCCTTCGCCTGGAAGAAGGGGATAAACTGTCGGCCATTACCCCGATCGCGCAGGAAGAGAACAATGGGGAGGACGGTGGCGCCGAGCGCGCCGGCGGGTAACCCCCCCCCGTATGAGTACCTCGACCACACCGCGGACATCGGGATTCTGGCCTATGGGAAGACCTTGCCCGAACTCTTTGTCCATGCCGCGGAGGGCATGTGTTCCCTGATCGCAGATCTCAACACGGTGGCGCTAAAACAGCGGGCCGAGGTGTCGCTCGAGGCCCCCGATCGCGAGGTGTTGCTCGTCGCCTGGCTCAACGAACTCTTGTATCTTTTAGCAGTCCAGAAGTTGATTGGCGCGCGGTTTCACATCCACGCGCTGACGGATAACGCCCTGAAGGGATCCCTCGAAGGGGAACCGTTCGACCGCCAACGGCACCGCCCCAACCTCGAGATCAAGGCCACCACCTACCACGAACTCTCCATCCGCC
>JACPXA010000237.1 GCA_016196785.1 Elusimicrobiota bacterium | reverse complement strand
CGTTTCGTTAGAATTTCAAGGAGAGAAAATCCAGGGCGTACTTACTGAGAAATCCCTAGAATCCATGCTACACCAGGTGGAGGCATTGAATGCGCCAGTGACGAACGGTGAGGTAGCTCTTCTCAATCTGCAGCTAGCGCATACTCAAAAGGGAATAGCGGAGATTGAGGAGCAAAGTCATCTAGTAACTAGTCTGGAGGCGCTCAAAGCGCATATAGAGAGAGTTACGAAAAGAGTTACGATGGTATTTTTGGCGATAGGACTGGTGGGATTGTTGTCCCACCCTGCGATGACTTCGATGGCAAGGACGATGCCTCCGCAGCAGCAGGCGGTGGTCGAGAAAGCGCAAGAAGTCTTGACGGCTACCCCTGAAGAACCTGAGGTGGGTACCCAGCGTGGGATCACCGCGCTGATCGAGGTGTTTGGGAAGACGCAGCCGGTAGGGGTGGAAGCAGTTAAGAATGTGCAAGGCGTTGTGAAGGTGGCCGCGAAGGAAGTTAGAGCACAAGCACGCGTGGGCCGTCTGGGAGCAGAAGGGGTGGTGCGTGGAGTGGCGTATCAGGTAGGGGTGGAACAGTTTGTGACGCGGGTGGTCAAGGAGATGCCGAGTGAGATTCGGCGGGCGTTGGGGGTGGATACACAGACGGGGGCCCAGGTCGCGCTCGAACGCTTGACTGGGGGGTTGGCGGTGTTGGCGGGACTCGGGGCGGGGCGAGCGCAAGAGTCAATCTTGGCGGCGGTGCAGGCACAATTGAGTGCAGAGGAGAAGCGAGCGTTGACTGAGGCGGTGAAAGATCCCGCGATGGTCCAGACGTTGGGGCAGGTGTATGAACAGAAGCGGCTGGCGGTCCAGGAGGCGGTACAGAAATTAGACCAGACGGTTCTCGAGGCCGTGCGGGGGGCGGCGGTCATCCAGGGTCCTGAGCAGCTCGGGCGTGAAGCAAAGTTACCGACGCTGGTGGTGTTGACAGATTATACACAGGTGGGGCAACACGAGGAGAATTTCCGGGCATTGGCACCGGCGGCTGAGACAGAAGAAAACGCCAAGGAGTCTTCAGGGCCATGGGTCGTGGTGATGTATGATATCACACGGGCGACGGATGGCCAGGTCGTGGAACAGGTGGAGCAACAATTCCAGAAGTGGGGGATGAGCAAGGGGCAGGTGAAGGCTTTGATGAATCGGGTGAGGATGGAGCCGCGGGTCGGGCGGTCGGTTCGGGAATTTACCCAGCCCGTGGCACGATATTTCCAAGGGTTAGAGCAGACACGCATCTTTGTGGCGTCAGATACAGCGGATCCGGTAGGGTGGATGACAGCAATGGGGGTGGATGAATCGGAGGAGAGCTTTACCTTAGTGCTGCCTGAGCGAACACGAGTGGAAGTACAACTAGGCGTATGGAAGAAAGACAGGTTCATTCTGCTGCATGAGGCCCTGCAAGCCTTGCAGGCCATCTATCAATCGGCATAAGCGGAGGAGCGTACTGATAACCTGACGGTTTTTCTTTTTGAGGGGGAGCAGATCCCGAATACAAATCCACTCTGCGGGGATGGGCTTATCAGAATTCGGGATCTGCCCCCGATTAAATTTGCTTTAATATAGCCCGTGACGGAAATACGGCTGCATCCTCTATGAAACTCACTTATGATCCTCGCTATAACGTCGCGTACATCCGTCTTCATGAAAAGGACGCGCAGGTCGAAACGATCCGCGTCAGCGATGAATTGAACGTTGACATTGCCCCGGACGGGACCGTCTATGGCATCGAGCTGCTGAATGCCAACGAACAGCTTCGCGCGGAAGACAAAGGGAATTTAGTTGTTATTAATGGCTCATGGCGGAATGTTGAACGACGGATTCCACGGTCTGAAAGCGCCTAAGGACGAGCAGGCCTGGAGGATCTTGAGCTTCATGTACTCCTTGTCGCGGTACCCATACGCGCGGCGGATAATGTTGCGGGCGTGAAGATTCGTGGCTTCGATATAGCCGAGTTTGACTCGCTTGTCGCAGCAGGCGAGGATGCCGTCGAAGTGTTTCTCGACCATCCTGGAGAACTTCTCGTAGGGCTTCAGACGCTTCCAACGGAGTTCTTTGACCCACTCGGTAAAGAACCGTCGGGCGCAGGTCTTGGAGCGATAGCTCCAGAGGTGGACGAAGCTTTCTTTGAGCAGGTGGGCCCTGGCCAGTTTCTTGGAGAAGCTCAGCACATCCTTGAGGGCTTCCCGGGCTTTGCCCCGGACATGAGCTTTCCGGGCGAGCAGGACGAACTTTTTGCCAGCCAACAGGCCCCGGAACCGGCCCTTGGCTTTGACGAATTCCTGCTTGCGGACTTTGTTCAAGGCTTCGGAAAGGTGGCGTAGGATATGAAACTTGTCGAAGATCAGAACGATCCCCGGGACATGAGCCCGGAAGCTGTGGATGAAACCTTTCCACATGTCCATGACGCCATGGGTGATGCGAGCGGTTCGCTCGGGGCCAAACCACTTCCAGAAGGGTTCCAGATCCTTTTCCTTGCGCCCTTCGCCAATGTAAAGCAGCTCCGGTCCCCTCGGGCCGTCCATTCCGGAAATCAGATGCCAGTAGGTCTGGCCTTTGCCGACGGCAATTTCATCAGTCCCCAAGACCGTGATCCCGTCCAAAGACCGCTCCGCTTGCGCCTTTTGCATCGCGGCTTTGTCGATCGTCTTCACCGTCCCGGTGTGCAGTTCCATCAAACGCCCCACCGCCTTATTGGTCATGACCTTGCAGAGCTCGGCCACCAACGCCGCCAAAGGCATCGTCACTCGCTCATAGCGCGCCAGCCAGGGCAGCGCTTCCACCTTCAGCCCGCAGCGCGGACAGATCACTCGGTACTGCTCAAAACGAAGAAACGTCGCGTGCTGCCACATGAACAGGTGGCGGACCCAGCGTTTCCGATATCGCGTCACCTCCGCGACCTCCTGATCGCAACCGCTGCATCGAAACCGGAAACCACGCTCACGTTCCAAGCTCAGGATCACCTGGCTTCGCCATCCCCGTTTCCGTTGCATCGTATCCACCACTTTGAATCCCGGAATCCCCAAAAACGTTGTAAGATTCTCCATCGGCATCCGATCGGCCCTCCCTTCCTTGAGCAGAAGAGAGTAAACCGCATTGGATGCCCTTTTTACAATCTACGACGCTCTATTCAACATTCCGCCATGAGCCTTATTAATCAAGCCAAGGGCGATACCCAACAAATCCATTTGGCCTCATAACCTAAGCATTCCTCTATCGGCTTGTTCCCCACAGACGTTCTGAGACCGCCCGCGCCCCGCGGGCGGTTTTCTTTTAGTTACTTAGGGGTGTAGGTGGCGAAGGAGTGGGGGGTGCAGGCAATTACCTGCTGGACGTCCCCGCTCTTCTTGACAAAGCGTTTCATTTCGAGTACAATCGAAAAGAAGTCTTTTTTGATAATAGAGAATCGAAATGAGAAAGATAGACGTTATTTATAGATTTGTATTACACGCGTTTTTTACTGAGAAAAGACGCGAGTTCACCCAAAAGGGTCTTGCGCAGCGCTTCCGCTGTTCGGTGAGCACCGTGTTTCACGCGCTCGCGGTACCCCGTACGATTGGAGCGATTCGGGTCTCCGGAAGGAATTTCACCGTCACCAACGCCGAAAAGTTCTTAACGTACTGGGCGACTCGAAGGCGACTCGATCGTGAGATTGTCTATCGAACCTACAGTCCTGGCACGGCGATTGAACGGGAGGGGGTGATGCCGCCTACGGTGATCTTTGCCGCGTACTCTGCCTACCGCCTTCTGTATCACAACACCCCGGCTGATTACGATATGGTCTACGTCTACGCCTCCTCGTTAGACTTGCTCAAGGCGCGGTTTCCTTCACGATCGGAACCTCCGAATCTTGTGGTGTTCAAATGGGATCACGATTTAGCTTCCTATGGACCCGTGACCCCGCCTGTGCAACTCTTTGTTGATCTCTGGAATCTTCCCGAATGGTACGCCCATGACTTCCACAAAGCGCTTGCGCAAAAACTCTTTTCATGACCAGCTCTCCGGCCTTTTGGAATGATCTGATCACGGAGAAAAGCTGGGACCACCTGCAAGCGCTCCGGCGACGGTTTCGATTTGTCCTCATCGGAGGATGGGCGGTCTACCTCTATACCCGCAGCCTGAAATCCAAGGACATCGATATCGTTGTTGACTATGGTGTCCTCTACCAACTCCGACAGGTCTATCCCTTAGCGAAAAACGTTCGACTCAAAAAATATGAAATCCGTTTGGACGAAGTCGATGTCGACATTTATGTCCCCAATTTTTCAAATCCTGGTATCCCAGCCGAGGTGCTCCTCCAAGAGGCTGTCGAGCGCGAAGGTTTTCAAGTCCCTGCTCTTGAACATCTGCTGATCATGAAAGAACACGCCCAGTTCCAGCGGCAGGGGTCCGCCAAGGGAGAAAAAGACAGCCTGGACCTTTTGAGCTTGCTAGTGATGGGGTCCATTGAGTGGGATCGTTACCATCGGTTGGCGCAGCGCTACGCTCCGGAGTCGCCTGCGCGGCTTAAGCAATATCTCGTCTCGATCCAGGAGGCATTACCATTGAGGTTGGACCGTCACCGCCTTGCACGACTCAAACGCGGATGGCTCACGCATCTGAAATAATGCTGCCCTTGCAAAGACGGGGTAACTCCATAGTTAACTAATCAACTAAGTCTTCCTCTGTCGGCTCATTCCCCACAGACGTTCTGAGACCGCCCCCCCGCCGTTTTCTCCACCCCATCACTTATTCCTTGCAGCGCCCCTGCGAGTTTCCTTGATTTCCTATGACTACTCACGTCGTCCCTGCCGCCAACATAACCGTCTGTAGGAGTTCCTGGTGAAACGGGCTCTTGTTTTTTGTGTCTTTTTCGTGTACACTTAGGTGTAAGAATTGTGTTGCAAGGAGGCCCTCATTGTGAAAATGATTAGCGTTAGGGATTTACGGGCTAAATCGGCTCAGATTTGGCGCGATCTGGCTCGAGAAAAGGAAATGGTTATCACTTCCAAGGGAAAGCCTGTCGGAGTGCTTTCTTCGACTTCGGAAGAGACCCTCGAAGAGTCGTTAGCGGTTATCCGACGGGCTCGTGCGATGCTTGGCGTATTAAGCCTGCAGCTAAAATCCACACGGGAAGGACGGGATAAAATCTCGCTCGACGACATTAACGCCGAAATTGCCGCAGTCCGCAAGCCCCGATCGAAGTGAACGTCGTCTTGGACACGAATGTCGTCGTATCCGGGTTTTTAAACCCTTTCAGTCCTCCTGGATCGTTGGTGCGACTTGTCGCCGAGGGCCTATTGACGCTCTGCTATGATGCGCGAATCCTTTCGGAATACCGCGAGGTCTTATTGCGGCCTAAATTCGGGTTCCAGGGACCGGCCATTGATGACTTCCTGACTCACGTGCAGGCCGAAGGCGACTATGTGGTAGCTAGACCTCTCGCTCAACGCTTGCCGGATCCTTCTGATGAACCCTTTCTCGAAGTGGCCTTGGCTGGTAAGGCAAGGTACCTGGTGACAGGGAATACCAAACATTTCCCGCATACCCTCTGTCAGGGGATGCGGGTCATTCTTCCCACAGAATTTCAGAACGTTCTCCGTACAGAATGGGGGGGGGAGGGGGTAACTCCATAGTTCACTAATCAACTAAGTCTTCCGCTGTCGGTTCATTCCCCACAGACGTTCTGAGACCGCCCGCTTCCGCGGGCGGTGTCCACTTCACAGGCAGCCAAACAACGCACTACAATGCCCTGTTTACCGAAAATTTACTAAAAATTTACAAGTT
>JACPXA010000225.1 GCA_016196785.1 Elusimicrobiota bacterium | reverse complement strand
CAATCCACCCCTCCAGTTGTTTAACGTGTTGCTCAACCAGATGGAGGGCAGGAGGAGCCACGGTATTTTCCCTTACCCTCTGTCGGGGGCTCGCCAGTTCAGCTCCCAGTACAAAGAGGTCAGCTTGGATCGTTGCCAACGAGGAGTTAAGTTTCTGATCCTGGCACTGGGCACGCACGACCCCTAGCGCCGCATTGAGTTCATCCACGGTCCCATACGCCTCAATCCGCGGCGCATCTTTAGCGATTCGGGCTCCTCCGATCAACCCTGTCGTCCCATCGTCGCCGGTTTTCGTCGAAATCCTCATTTCACTCGAATGTTCCATGAAAAGTGCACCAAGAGGCCGGCCGCGCTCGAGAAACTTAAGGCGTATCCCACTCGATCGTTCCTGGCTGCCAACACTGCCCCTCCAGCGATGAGGAGCACGGCCCCTGCCAACTCCCACCGCCGCCACCGTTCCTCCCGCTCCTCCGTTGTCAGCGGAATATCCCCCAACCGTACCCCGCCCCATCCAGCGTTGGGACATATCAAGATGCATAAGATCGCTACTCTAACAGCCTTCACCGTGGTTAACCATTCCTCGACGGCAAATCCCCCCTCACCCCCCTTTTCCAAAGGGGGGAACGTCTCTTCAACATTCCGCTTTGAACCGTATTCATTGTGTCGCCTCAGGGAGCCTCGACTTTTTCAAAGTCGAGTAGAATGGCGAGGCCCTCTAAGGTCTGCTGCAAGACATGGTCGGGTGCCCATCCGATCAACTTGAGGAGCCGCCGGTTGTCAATCGCTCGAATCTGGTCGACCAGGATGTCAGAGTCATGGGCTAGTCCCGCTTCACCTTTCTTCAAATGGACCCGTAGCCAACGGACTCCCGGCCTCAGGTGACTCGAGAGTGGACAGATAATAGTCGAAGGATGCTCGTTATTGAGAACATCGGTTTGTAGGACGAGGACTGGGCGGACCTTCCCAGGTTCTGTTCCCATACGAGGATTCAAATCGGCTGAATAAATGCCACCACGGTGGATCAGGGGCACTACCGAAGGCCCTCGTGTAATCGCTCAAATTCCTCCAAAACCACCTGGCTTTCCGAACGGACGAGCCTCGATTCTTTACGTAGCTCCTGAGCGAGCAAGCGCCGTTGATAGAGCCGATTGTAAAAACGGATCGCTTGGTTGATATACGCGTTCCTAGCCATCTTTAACCGCTTTACGATTTTATCCGTCGTTTGAAACACCTCTGCATCCATCTTTAAGGATAGGGCCTTTGCCATAGGTATCACCTCCAGTATCTACCTAAAGTATATCTTAAAACTCTAGGGTTTTCAAGTCGAACCTGGCGATTCTTTGAGGTGCTTGAGGCTACGGAGCATCTCAACTTTGAAGCTGGCTTCTTTGGCCAGCGGGGTTTCTGGCGCGAGGTAGGCGGCATCGGCAAACTCTTGAATCGCCTCATCGAGGCAGCCCTTAAAGGCGTAAGCCATCCCCAACTCAAAATGCGCTTCGACATCCTTAGGATTCGCTTGAATCCGCCTCTTGAGTATCGGGATCTTGGCCTCGATTGCGGCTAATTCTTTTGCCCGCTCGTCATCATTCATGAACGACGACGCTCCACCATCCTTCAAGCAAGCACTTGGAGTTGGGTGAGGCGCCAGGTGAGGCGTTGAGTAGTGTAGCAGAGGTCATACATATCTGCGAAAGACGCCGATCACTTTCCCCACCAGTTGGGAATCGTGGCGCAGCGAAATGGCTCCGTGACTGGGGTTCTCGGGTACAAGTTGGGAAGTCCCGTCCTGTTTGACCAACCGTTTCACGGTAGCCTCTCCATCAACGAGGGCAACGACAATGTCCTTATCTTCGGCGGTCTCTTGACGGCGAACCAGCACGTAATCGCCGTCCAGAATGCCGGCGTTAACCATGGAATCCCCTTTGACCCGTAAGGCGAATGTCTGTCCATCAGGAGGGGACAGGGGGCGCCACTCGAGATATCCTTCGACCTCGTCAAATGGTTGGGACGGTGTGCCAGCCGGGACACGCCCCACGATGGGGATGCCCACGCCACCACCGAGCAGCTCGATCCCCCGAGCTATATGGGGACGTACCCGGACCACCCCAGCCCGGATCAACCCCCGCAGATGGTCCTGAACTGTCCGAGGCGATGCAAAATGGAACTGTCCAGCAATCTCCCGGACCGTTGGAGGGACCTGATGCCGCTGGAGATGGTACTGGATAAACCTCAACACCTGCCGCTGGCGATCCGTCAACTCTCGATCCATTGATCTGTTAATAGATGTACCATACAGATGTATGGCTTGTCAAGCAAAAAATAGATCCGCTGGTCCAAAAGGATCGCGCGAGAGGTATGGCATCCAACAGAACTGGGCATCGCAGCCCATTCAACAGATGCGCGGTAACGGCTGATAGATGCAGTAGGGCTCTTCCGCGAAGCAGTTGCCGGTGGCAGAGTAGGCTCGGGCCCGGCATCCCGCGCAGACGTGCTTGAACTCACAGATGCCGCATTTCCCCTCCAACAACCCCGGGTCCCGAAACCTGGCAAACAGCGGGGCGCCAGTCCAAATCCCCTCAAAGGATTGTGCTCGGACGTTCCCGGCGGTCACGGGGAGATAGCCGCAGGGGAAGACCTCGCCTTTGTGCGAGACGAAGCAGACGGCCGTCCCCGCCAAACAGCCCTTGGTCATCGCGGCAAAGCCGTCGCGCGAAAGCCCCAGCGGCCGTCCATCCCGTCGGGCCTGCTGGCGGATGATCCGAAAATAATGAGGCGCACAGGTCGCTCGGACATGGAGCTTGCCCTCCTGAGACTTCTGCCAGAGCCAGAGGAGTATCTCCTCATAGGTTTCGGCGGGGAGCATGTGGGTCTCGGCAATGGTCATCCCACAGCCCACCGGGACTAACATGAACACGTGGAGGGCATCCACCCCTAACCGGACAGCGAGGGCATAGAGGTCCTCCACTTGATGGACGTTATGCGTGGTGATGGTACAGTTGATCTGCAGGCTCATGCCCAGGGCTTTGAGGCACTGGAACCCCTCCAAGGCTTTCGCCAAGGAGCCAGGTTGTTGCCGGAAGGCGTCGTGGGTGGAGGCGTCTGCGCCATCAATACTAATGGCTACCCGACGAATCCCAGCGGCTCGAATGCGCCAGGCCATGGGATCATCAATGAGCGTCCCATTGGTCGCCAGGGAAACCGTCAACCCCTTCTCCACCGCGTAGGTCGCTAGCTCAAACAGATCGGGCCGCATGAGGGGTTCCCCTCCCGAGAGGACAAGGATCGGGCTCCCCACCCTGCGGATCCCCTCGATGAGCTCCTTCCCCTCCGCCGTCGTGAGGTCTCCCTGCGAGATCGTATCGAGGACGTCAAGCCGTCGGCAGTGGATGCAGCGCAGGTTACAACCCGCGGTCGTCTCCCAAAACACCAACCGCAGATCAGCGTCCCACCCTTTCATGGAACCCTAGGAGCGTGTCCGAGCTCGATTTCGTCGTCCGTTAAGTAACACGCGGGATCGGAGGCCCACGGGTCACCGGTCGCTAGCTCAGCCCGAACCCGCAATGACCCGCCACACAGCCCCTTGAACCGACAGTTCCCACATCGGCCTTTCAGATACGGCAACCGGTTCTTTAACCCCGCCATCAAGGGATCGGAGAGATCGCTCCAGACCTGGGAGAAAGGCCGCTCCCGAACGTTCCCAAAGCTGTAGTGCATCCAGAACTGATCCGGGTGGATGTTCCCAGCCCAATCAATACAAGCCAGCCCCACCCCGGAGGAGGCCACTCCTCCTCCGTTCCACTGGAGGAGCTCGTACACCTGGCGTGCCCTGGACCGCGTACTGGCGATCGTGGACCTCTCCAAGGTCCCATTCTCAGGGGACATGACTTTTCGCTCTCCTTCCAACACCTTGAGATAGAGGTAAGGCCCATCGCAGTGGTTATCTACGGTGAGGATTTCGACGGTAATTCCTCGAGTGACGAGATCGCGTGTCCGCTCCAAAATCACATCCATCGCATGGCGGGTCTCTGGCGGGGTGAGGGCAGCCACCGAATGCCCTCGCCCTGAAGGAACCAGATGGTAGAAACACGCGCGAGGGATCTGCTCCGACTCAATGAGATCAAAAATCCGGGGGAGGTCTTTGACGTTCTGGCGGGTCAGCGTCATCCGGAGCCCCACCTTCTGTCCCACCGCCTGACAATGGCGAATGCCTTGCAAGGCCAACTGGTAGGCCCCCTTGAGCCCACGAAACTCGTCGTTGATCGCTCCGATCCCGTCCAGTGAAATCCCGACGTAGCTGAACCCCACGGCCTTGAGGCGTGCGGCGACCTTCGGGGTGATGAGGATGCCGTTGGTGGAGAGGGTGAGCCGGAGGTCCAACTCCTCCTTGGCATACGCCGCGAGTTCAAAGAAGTCGGGCCGCATGAGGGCTTCCCCACCGGAGAAGATGACCACCGGGACCTTGAAGGACGCCAGATCGGCCAGCATCGCCTTGGCCTCCGTGGTGGTCAGTTCCCCCTGGTCACACTGATTGGTAGAATCGCTGTAGCAGTGCACGCAGCGGAGGAAACACCGTCGCGTCATATTCCAGACCACCACGGGCCGACGGCTCAACGCGGTCTGTGCGACCCGATGGGGTTCCTCCCCTTGAGTGAGCGACCCACGAAGGGCGCGTCCATACCGATGTGGCATGGAGCCAGTTTCCCGACCACAGTAGAGGACGGTGAGGTCTAACATTGAGCCGTCAACTGTTCACATCCCACGGGACACCAATTTGACCGCAGCGACCAGGAGCACAACGGCCAAGAGACGACACAGGAGGAGGCTATTGAAACGGCGGGCCCCCAAATACGATCCCAGGCACCCCCCGAGAAACGCCGCCAGCACCCAGGGGGCCCAGCGCAAGACATCCAGGTGTTGATGCCGAAGATGAGCGGCGAGCGCCGCGGCGGAATTCATCCAGATGAACCCTGCGGACACCGCGGCCGTCCGTTTGGCGTCGGCCCAGCGGGCGAGGAGTAGCCACGGGCTCAAGAAGATCCCCCCTCCAATTCCGACGATCCCAGAGAGCAGCCCGATCCCGGCTCCGAGAGGAAGCGTCACCCGCAAATGCGGTGGACGCTGGGAAGTCTCCACGACCCCTTCCCTTGGGAGACCGGCCAAGCGCCATGCCGCGACCAGGAGCGACATCCCAAGTAGCCAGGAATAGGTGTACGACGGCACCTTCAACGATCCTCCCACATACGCCGCCGGGATCGAGGCGATGGCAAATGGCCACAGGAGCCGAGGATCAAAATGTCCAGCCTGCCGGTAGGCCACGAACGCCGTGCCAGACACGAGCAGGTTCAAGCACAAGGCGCTGACCCTCATGTCGAATGGGGAAAGGGCAAACAACGACAGCACCGCCAGATAGCCAGATGCCCCCCCGTGTCCCACCGACGCATAGACCACGGCCACCAGAAAAATGAGCAGGAGGACCACGGTTTGCATCATTCAACCTCCCATTTGACACATCAAGCGCGGGGAGGTGCATCGAGGACTCAAGAGGCGTTCCTTCATCGTGTGATGTTCCGGTTTTTGGCGGATCGCCTGGCAAATGAGGGCCTGAATCTGTTCTTCCGAGGCACCCTGGCGGAGCGGGGTTTTGAGATCAACCCCATCCGTTCCATCGAGGCAGGTGAAGAGCACCCCACGCGCTGAGAGACGCACACGGTTACAGGAGGCACAGAACCCTTGCGAGAGCGCGCTGATGAATCCCACCGTGCCCGGGGCCCCAGGCCGTTGGAAATAGCGGGCAGGGCCGAACCCCTTGGGCCATCGTTCCGGAGGGAGAGGAATTAGCCCCTCACCTGCCTTTTCCAGCATTTCCTCCAGTGGGACCCACCGGTCTTTGGAAAAGAACCCGGTGTCGCCGATGGGCATAAGCTCAATGAACCGGACATGGAGCGGATGGTCCTCCGTTAACCGCACAAACCTCGGGATCTCATGGTCGTTGATGCCCCGCATGACCACCACGTTCAGTTTGATCGGATCAAGCCCACCCCGAAACGCGGCCTCCAGGCCGCACAACACCTGATCCAGACTGCCCCCGCGGGTGATTGCTCGGAAGCGCTGGGGGCACAAGGTATCCAGACTGATGTTAATGCGGTGCAACCCCGCTTGGGCAAGATCCCCGGCCATCTGCTCAAGTCGCAGGCCATTGGTGCTCATGGAAAGATCGGCGATCCCATCCATCCGGGAGAAGACCCGGATGAGCGAGACGATCCCTGGGCGGAGCAGAGGTTCCCCTCCAGTGATTCGAAACCTCGAGAACCCGAGGGCGACAAACGCACGTACGAGGACGATCAGTTCATCATCCGTCAGCAGCTCCTGGGGCGGAGCGAACAAGCCTTGAACAAGGGCCGGCAGGCAATACACACAGCGCAGGTTGCAGCGATCCGTCACGGAAAGCCGGAGGTACGAGAGTGTTCGCCCAAAAGGGTCCACGAGCGGCGTCCTACTCAACGGACCTCCGTGAGACGCTTGGCCCGAGCCAAGTCCGTTGGCGTGTCCACGTCACGCAAGGCCTGTTCCAAACGCTGTGGCCTCGGGCGGCCCTGGATGGCAATGACCTTAGAGCGGCACCGTCTGGCGAGCGGCATCAGGCCCCGCTCGCCTCTCATAAGGAGCTCTCGAACAACCGGCAGGCATCGTTTGGAATACATCGCACAGAGCGGCTCCCAATAGCGTCCGACGCGGGGGATCACGATATCCTCCCGACCGGTCGTGCGACACACGTGCGCGACAATCTCCGGGGTGAGGAAGGGCAT
>JACPXA010000231.1 GCA_016196785.1 Elusimicrobiota bacterium | reverse complement strand
TCCACCACCGCCCCGGTCGCATCCGTGACGACGTTGCTGGAGCCCAGGTGATCTGGATGGTAGAAGAACCACTCGCCCGTTGAGGTCTTCGCCGCCACGCGCAGACCCCCCGCAAAGATGTATTTGGTGGTCTTACCACTGGGGTCTTGCTCGAAGAGGTCGCCCACGTAGGCCGTCGTCCCGCTCGCCGTGATCTGTTTCACCTTGCCTCCATCCCCGTCATAGACAAACTTCGTGGTCACATCTTTGGGAAGCGGGGGCCTAAAGGAACCGCTCGTGGTGACATGGACGTAGTGGGCCTGGTTAGGCTGAACTTGGGTGGTGGGTGCAAGTTGCTGGCTGACGGCATCGTAGGCGTGAACCTGATCGTAGGCCACACCCTGGAGCAGCCACGCAGTCGGTTTGGATTCCAACGCAATCGCCGGGAGCAGGTGCCACTTCGCTGACAAACTGGTGCTGGCCTGCTGAGTCGGCAGTCTGCCTTTGAGCGTGATGCTGACGCCACTGGGGTTCTTGCAGAGGACTTGATAGCCCTGGCCATACTCTAAATTAGTGAAGTCGTCAAACTTCGGATCGCCGACGTAGAATTCAAAGTTCCCCACGTAGGGGTGGTCGACATCGGGAGTGTAGCGGGCCACCGATTCAAAGTCTGTCCCGAAGGTTGGAAGGAGGCTCGTGATCCGGGTATCGTCAGGGATCACGGGAAGCGAGAAGAAGTTCCAGCCTGGCTCAAAGCGCACGGTGACGGTTTGCTCTTGGGCTGTGGTGACTTCGACCAATCGGTTCTCGGCATCGTAGCTGAGGTACTGGGGCGTGACATCGGAAGTCTGGGGTCGTGCGTCTATCGTCTTCTTGATCATATTGCCATTCGCATCGTACTGAAGCGTCCAGCCTGCGGAAGTCGAGGTGACGGCATGGGGTTTGCTCCCATCAGCAAGGCCGTAGGTCATCGTCACGCCTTCTTTCGAGGTCATGTTGCCAAGGGAATCAACCTCAATTATGCGTGAACGCGGCCATTGGTAACCATCTCAATACCCACACTCCCGACGGGATCACCCTATAATATGCGGAGCGGTATCGCCATCACACAAACGCCCCCTCAGGGGTCTGTTGCGTGTCATGCCCAAAGGAGCGCAAAAAGTTCGTTTCTCCTTCGACGAACGCCACATCACCCACTTCGGGGGGATGTGGTTGATCCAGCGTTTTTGCAAGCGGCTCGGCCTCAAGAAGCGCTTGCAGGAACACGTGCGGGTCCCCCAGCGGCACCAGGCCTATCACCCATCCGAGCTGCTGCTGGCGTTGCGCTTCGCTATCATCATGGGCCTGCGGCGCATCAACAAGACCGAGATCCTCCAATACAACGGGGCCTTCTTGGAGATGCTCGGCCTGCGACGGTTCCCCGATCAAGCGACCTTGCGCCGCTTCCTGAAGCGGCTGCCGCCCCAGACCATCCGCCGGCTGGTCCGGCTCCACGACAGCCTGCGAGCGTACCTGTTTCCCTTGCCGCAACCACGGACCACGTTGGTGTTCGATCTGGACTCGGTGGTGGTCGTGCTCTACGGCCGGCAGGAGGGCGCCCGGGTCGGCTACAATCCCAAGAAGCACGGTCGGCGCTCCTACCATCCGCTGCTGTGCTTCGAGGCCCACTTCCAGGAGTTCTGGCATGGCAGCCTCCGACCAGGCAATGCGGCCTCCGCGACCGGCGCGGTCCCGTTCCTCACGGCCTGCCTCAAGAAGGTGCCCTCCGCCATCGCGCGCTCCCGGATTCGGTTCCGCATGGATGCGGGCTTCTATGGCAGTCCGGTGATCCGCTTCCTCGACGGGGCTGGCTGCGGATACGTGATCGTCGCCCCCGTCTACCCGCACCTCAAAACCCGGGCCCAAGGCTGTCGCTTCCACCGACTGGCCAACGGATGGGAGGTCGGCGTCTTTCGAGCGCGGGTCCACCACAAGTGGAAACGCCCGCATCGCTTCGTGGTGGTGCGCCGTCCCATCCCCGACGATCCGGCAGACGCGGAGCAGTTGACCCTGTTTCAGGACCGGACATATCTCTACCATATGTTCGTCACGCACCTCCGCCTCAGCCCCTGGCGCCTGTACCTGTTCTACCGTCCCCGCGCCGCGGTCGAGAAGAACATCCGGGAGCTCCTCTACGACTATCCCCTGGGCAAGATCCCCACCGATACCTGGACGGCCAACGTGGCGTTCTTCCAACTCTTGCGGTTCGCCGCGAACCTCGTCCATTGGTTCAAGCGGCTCTGCTTGCCGGCCGTGTATCGTACGGCCACCCTCGACACCATCCGCACCGACTTCTTGGTCCTACCGGCCCGGCTGGGACGCGTCCACAAGCAGACGTTCGTCAAGCTCCCGCACGACTACCACTACCGCCACGAGTTCCAGGCGGCGGTGAAGCGGATCCAGCAGCTGCGACTTCCGACGCCGTTTCGTTTTTGCAAGTAGGCGTGCCACGCGGATCGACGAGACACTGGCTAAGAATGGCCGCGTTCACGCATTTTTAAGGATGATAGGTCCTCACAAGTGAGAGGGCGGCAAGGAACGTACCGACGACCCACGCCCCGATGCACAGGGCGACTTTCCTTGGAAGCATCCGCGAGATGACGCTTATTTCACTAGCATTGAAGATATGAGAGCACTCAGAAGGGAGCAAAGGATGATAGTGATGCCGCAAATCCGCACAAGGAAAATGGCCCGTCGATTATTGCTCAACCAGCGTGGCGGGCCAAAAGCTATCACAAGCAAAAATAGGCCAATCGCAAATCCATGGACCATGCCAATCCTGCAGTTTAGCTCTTATTGCTGAGCCATCGTAAGCATAGGGTGATTATTACGCTGGATGTCAAAGCCGTAAACAGCCCAGTCATCAAAACACGGCTTAGCGGTGCTCGATAGACAGCAACGAGCAGCACACTTGGCAACACAAGACCCAGAAAACCAGCAAGAACTATGGTGGCCACTTTCCGCCTCTGAATCATCAAAACAACGCCCT
>JACPXA010000230.1 GCA_016196785.1 Elusimicrobiota bacterium | reverse complement strand
GTCAATGATCCAATCAGCGGTTCGAATGGTCTCCTCGTCGTGCTCCACCACAAGCAAGGTGTTCCCCAGGTCCCGGAGTCGTAGGAGCGTAGTGAGGAGCCGACGATTATCCCGCTGATGAAGCCCAATCGTTGGCTCATCCAGGACATACAGCACCCCCACGAGGCCGGAACCGATCTGGGTCGCAAGGTGAATCCGTTGGGCCTCTCCCCCCGCGAGGGTCGCGCTCTCCCGATCCAAGGTGATGTAGTCCAACCCGACGTTGACCAGAAACTGAAGCCGGTTGGTGATCTCTTTCAAAATCTGCCGGGCAATGGCCCGTTCCCGATCCGAGAGCTGAAGCGTCTGGAAAAACTCCGCCGCCGCTTTGACCGAGAGGCGAGTCAGCTCAACGATGGAGCGGCCAGCGATGGTCACACTGGACGCCTCCCGTTTCAGACGACCCCCCTGGCATGTTGGGCAGGTGCGGCGCCGCATGTACTTCAGATAGATGGCCTCTTTGACATACTCCGATTCCGTCTCCTGGTGGCGGCGTTCGAGGTTGGTGATCACTCCTTCGAAGGTGTCCGAGCCATCGCCATAAAGGAGAAGCCGTTTCTGCTCTCGACTAAGCTCCCGCCACGGCCGATCCTGGCTGATCCGGTGACGCCGGCAGACCTCCTCAAGAATTTCCTCGTAGTAACTGGACCAGGAGTGCTTCCAGCGATGGGTGCGCGTGGTAATGGGATCGGCCCACGCGAGGATGGCCCCTTCCTGAATGGACCGGGAGGGATCCGGTGCAACGAGCTCCGGGTCCACCTCTAGCTTGGATCCTAACCCGTCGCAGTCGGGACAGGCGCCATACGGGGAATTGAAGGAGAACATGCGGGGCTCAATCTCCGGCAGGCTGACGCCGCAGTGCACACAGGCATGGTGCTCGCTGTAGAGCTGTTCCCGGTCGTTTCCGACAATGAGGACGGTGCCCCGGGCTTCCCGGAGAGCGGTCTCAATGGAATCGGCGAGCCGCTCGCGCACCTCTGGTCCAATCGTCAGCCGATCCACCACGAGCTCGATGGTGTGTTTCTTATAGCGGTCCAACCGAATGTCCTCTTCCAGGCCATAGATCTTGCCGTCAATCCGCACCCGCACATACCCTGATTGTTTGAGCCGTTCCAACAGCGCCTGGTACGTTCCGATCCGACTGCGAACCAGCGGGGCAAGAACCTGCACCTTGGAAGCGGCTGGCAATTTGAGAACCTCCGCAATGATCTGTTGAGCGGATTGCGGGGTGATCGCTCGTCCGCATTGGGGGCAATGGGGCCGGCCGACCCGCGCGAAGAGAAGCCGAAGGTAGTCGTAGATTTCCGTCACGGTAGCGACGGTGGAGCGCGGGTTGTGCGAGGGGGTGCGCTGTTCAATGGCAATGGTGGGGGAGAGCCCTTCAATCAAGTCCACATCCGGCTTCTCCATCAACTCGAGGAACTGCCGGGCATATGCCGACAGGCTTTCCACATACCGGCGCTGGCCTTCCGCATAGATGGTGTCGAAAGCCAGGGAGGATTTCCCCGACCCGGACAAGCCAGTCAGCACCACCAGCTTGTTCCGGGGGATACTGAGAGTGAGGTTCTTAAGGTTGTGCTCCCGGGCCCCCCGAATGACAATGGCGTCTTGAGGCATAACTCAAGTTTTCGCCTCTCCCTCCTTGGGAGAGGCCGCCCGAAGGGCGGGTGAGGGTCCACTGGTGAACTTGACCCCCTCACCCCCACCCTCTCCCACGGAGGGGAGAGGGGATGAAACATCGGTGGTTTTTGTGAGGAGGGTGTCGCGGCGGTACTGCTCGTGAGGCTCTGGGGCGTCAAGCAGATAATGGAGTCCCCGACTTTCCTGGCGGGTGAGCGCCGAGCGGATCACTAGCTCAGCGACCGTCGCGATGTTCCGCAGTTCTAGGAGATCCGCGGTGACCAAAAAATTCCAGTAGTACTCCTGGATCTCCTGCTGGAGGAGTTCAATCCGGCGGAGCGCCCGTTCCAGACGTTTGGTGGTCCGTACGATTCCCACGTAGTTCCACATGAAGCGACGAACCTCGTCCCAGTTCTGCGTGATGACCACCTGCTCATCACTGTCTCGGGCGTTACGAGCCGTCCACGGGGGAACGTGTCCACCGCTGGGGAGCGGATCGGTGAGCCAACGACCAGCCGCCTGCGCGGCACGGTGAGCGAAAACAAGCCCTTCCAATAAGGAGTTCGAGGCGAGGCGGTTGGCCCCATGAAACCCCGTGCAGGCGACTTCCCCAATGGCATAGAGCCCCGGCACCGTTGTGGCGCCCACGGCATCGGTCCAGATCCCCCCACAGAAATAATGCGCCGCCGGGACGACGGGGATCGGCTGGCGGGTCATATCGATCCCAAACTTGAGGCACTGGCTATAGATGGTCGGAAACCGCTGTGGGATAAAGTCTCGGCCACGATGGGCAATATCCAAATAGACGCACTCCTCCCCACGCGCCTTTAGCTCCGCGTCAATGGCCCGAGCCACGACATCTCGGGGGGCCAGCTCCCGCTGGGGATGGTACCGTTCAAGAAAGGTCTGGCTATTGGAGAGCCGCAAGATGCCACCTTCCCCACGAACCGCTTCAGAGATGAGGAAATGTTTGGCTTGGGGATGAAACAGACACGTCGGATGGAACTGGATAAACTCCATGTTAGCAAGCGTTGCCCCTGCCCGGTACGCCATGGCCATCCCATCCCCGGTGGCCACATCGGGGTTCGAGGTATAGAGGTAGACTTTCCCTGCCCCTCCCGTGGCTAGGACGGTCACCCGCGCCTGGATGGTGAGGACCTGTCCCCGCGGGATGTCGAGCACGTACGCCCCCAGGCACCGGTCCTCTGCCTGTTGCCACCCCACGTGGTGGGCGGTGAGGAGGTCAATGGCGATGTGGTGTTCCAAGAGCTGAATCCGCGGGTGTCCCCTGACCTGCGCGACCAGGGCTTCCTCGATGGCCCGTCCGGTGTAGTCGGCCGCATGGATGATGCGCCGATGCGAATGCCCTCCTTCGAGGCCCAAGGCAAACCCCTGGTCTTCATCCCCTTCGGTGGAGGAAAATTTGACCCCCCACGTCACCAGGTCACGGATCCGCGCCGGCCCTTCCTGGACCACCGACCGAACGACATCCTCATGACAGAGGCCTGCCCCGGCGCGTAAGGTATCCTGGATGTGCGCCTCAAAGGTATCCGGGGAAGACATCACCGCGGCGACACCCCCTTGTGCCCAGGCGGTGGCGGAATCGAGGACTGCGCGTTTGGTGACTAGCGTAACACGGCCAGCCTCCGCGGCCTTCAAGGCAAAACTCAACCCGGCAATTCCGCTCCCGACCACCAAGAAATCTGTTTCCATCGGTTTAGCCTACAACGATATTATCAATCAGTCGAGTTCGGCCGATCCATACCGCGACCGCCAACAGTGCAGGGCACCTCGCCAGGGAGAGCGGTTGCAGAGTCTCAGGATGGACGGCTGACACGTAATCAATGCGGACATGCGGAATGGTGGCGAGGATCGCCCGCATCTCCGCAAGGATCTGACGGAGAATGCGTCTGGCTCCAGCCGCACGGTCTGGGTGACAGAACCGATAGGCCCCCCAGCGCAATGCTTGGTAGAGTTTCCCAGCTTCCATCCGCTCGCGGGGAGCAAGATAGCTGTTCCGCGAGGACAGCGCGAGGCCATCCGCGGCACGAACTGTCAAACACGGAACCACCCGGATCGGTAGATGCAACTCCCGAACCATCCGCTGGATGATGATGAACTGCTGGTAATCCTTCTCACCAAAATAGGCGCGATGCGGCTGGACGAGAGAGAAGAGCTTCGCCACCACGGTTGCGACTCCCCGAAAGTGCCCTGGCCGAAACGGCCCACAGAGCGTTTCGCTCAAGTTCCGAACGGTGACCCAGACCAAGGGGTCACCTCCCGGAGACATCGCCGCCACTGAGGGAGCGAAGAGGGCGTCGCCGCCGGCCGCTTGAACGAGGCGACAATCCGTGGCAAAAGGCCGCGGATACCGGAGATAGTCCTCCTTGGGTCCGAACTGGGTAGGGTTCACAAAGATGGAGACAATCACCCGGTCATTCTCCCGCCGGGCCCGTTCGATTAGACTCACGTGCCCTTGATGCAGCGCCCCCATCGTGGGGACGAAGCCAACGGTGCGGTGCTCCGCCCGCCAGCGTTTCGTCAGCCGCTGCATCTTCAAGGGGTCTCGTACGATCACCACACTAGTGCTTGTTCGAAGAAGGCGAGCAGCCGCCGTTCGTATTCCGCAGGCGCTCGAAAGGCCGGTTCCCCATGATCCGCATCCGGAACGACCCAGAGGGTTTTGGGGTCCCTAGCAACGTCATAGAGCGCCTGAATCTCCGTCATGGATACCCGCAGATCCCGCGCCCCGTGAATCAACAGGAGGGGGCGTGGGGCAAGCTGGCTGACATGGTGAATCGGCGCATAGTCTTCTGGGTTAAACCCTAGCCGCCAGCGTGCGCAGTAAATGGCGGACAGCACGACGGAACGAGGGAAACCGTAGAAGAGTTTTCCCGTGCGGATCACCGTCTCCTGATAGGAGGCAAAGGGGCTTTCGGCGGCGACCGCTAGAACCTCGGGATGTTGAACCGCCCCAACAATCGCCACCGCAGCGCCCAGG
>JACPXA010000036.1 GCA_016196785.1 Elusimicrobiota bacterium | reverse complement strand
AGACGGCGCCCGTGAAACCCTGGGGTTTGTGAAGGTAACCTTCAACCTGGGGCCCCATGGCGCCCACCCATTTTAAGGACGAAGCAGGAAATCGTTTGGGGGGGAGAGCCGGGGGATGTGGCGGAGTGAGCCTAAGCGGCCTCCGTAGAAATTCGCTGAGCGCAGGGCGCGCATGCGCCCGAGCACAGCAGAATTTCGAGGAGGGCCAGAAGCGTAGCGAACGCAGCCACGCCCCCGGCTCTCCCCCCTTCCCCCCAAACGATTTCCTGCTTCCTTTTAAGGAGGCTTCGATGCGACGACTCCAAAGATTGCTGCTCAGTATCTTGATCTTGTGTGGGCTTGTCCCCGCTATGGCATGGGCGAAGCTGTATGTCGCGACGACGACAGAAGATCTCGCCGCGCTGGCGCGGGAGGTGGGCGGGTCCTTCGTGGAGGCGACGCCTATCGCGCGCGGCTATCAGGACCCCCACTTCGTTGACGCCAAGCCCAGCTATCTTCTAAAACTGGCTCGGGCGGATCTCTTCATCCAAGTGGGGTTGGAGCTGGAGGTTGCGTGGGCTCCCCCTCTCTTGACCAACGCTAGGAATCGTCGGATCCTGCCCGGCAACCCGGGCTTCCTGGATGCCTCGGAGGGATGTGAGATTCTCCAGAAGCCGACCGGCGTGGTGGATCGGTCGTTGGGCGATGTGCATCCGTTCGGGAACCCGCACTACTGGCTGGACCCGGCCAACGGGCGGATCATCGCAAAGCGGATTGCGGAACGATTGGCCGCCATTGACCCATCGCACGCCGAGGCGTTTCAGACCAACCTGGCGGGGTTTGAGGCTCGACTGACCAAGGCGGAAAAAACCTGGGATGCGCTGATGGCCCCGCTGAAAGGGACCAAGGTCGTCACCTACCACAACTCCTGGCCCAACTTCGCCAAACGGTTCGGGCTCGTGGTGATGAATCACATCGAACCGAAACCAGGGATCCCTCCCTCCCCTGGGCATATCCAGACCCTGACGGCGCAAATCAAACGGGAACGGATCCCCCTGCTCCTCGTTGAACCCTACTTCGACGTTAAACTCCCGGAGAAAATCGCGCGAGACACCGGTGCGAAGCTCGTCCTCTTCCCGCCATCCGTAGGGGCAGAACCTGAGATCAAAACGTACGTTGATCTCTTCGATCGTCAGTTCACGCTGCTCCGCCAGGCGCTCGGGCTCAGCGAGACTAAGTAGTGATGGGTTCTCCGCCTGAGATCCTCTCGCTGCTCTTGTGGCCAGGTTTGGCGTGTCTCGTCCTCACAGGCATCCACGCCTACCTGGGCCTCCACGTGGTCGAGCGGGGGGTTATCTTCGTGGACCTCTCGCTGGCGCAGGTTGCAGCGCTGGGGACGACCATCGCCTTCCTGGCCGGGTTCAGTATGCATGGCTCTACCGCGTACTACTTCTCGCTTGGCTTCACAGTGTTGGGGGCGGCGGTGTTCGCGTTCACGCGCTCGGCTCACCGGCGGATTCCCCAGGAAGCCATCATTGGGATTGTCTATGCGGTGAGCGCAGCGGCGGCCATTTTGATCATTGACCGGGCGCCCGAGGGGACGGAACACATCAAGTACATCTTGGTGGGGAACCTCCTCGCGGTGTCGCCACACGAGGTCATCAAGATGGGCCTCCTCTATAGCGGCGTCGGATTGCTCCATTGGTGGTGGCGGCGGCCATTTCTCCTCATCTCGACCGCCCCCGAACAGGCCTTCCGGGAAGGGATCAAGGTCCGCCGCTGGGATTTCTTGTTTTATGTCACGTTCGGGATCGTGGTGACCTCCTCCGTAGCGATTGCCGGCGTGCTGCTCGTGTTTTCCTTCCTGATCGTCCCGGCGGTGACCGCCATGTTGCTGGCAGAGCGGATCGGCGTCCGGCTGATCATCGGTTGGGCGGTGGGAACGCTGGTAAGCCTGGTTGGGATCGCGGGGTCCTACTGGCTGGATGCCCCCACCGGCGCCACGGTGATCTGCACCTTCGGCATCGTTCTCGCCTTGGTCGCTCTCGGGGTCGGGCTCTCGCGCCGCCTCCGCTCTACCTCCTAGGTTTAGTTGACCGTGAAGAAATTGGCGATCATGCTTGTGACGTTAGTGGCATCTCTGCCCCTCGCGTGGGCTGGCGATGAAGCGATCTTCCTTCAGCAGGGCCACCAACGTTATTTCGAAGGAGCGCTGGAGGAAGCCCTGGCCGCGTACCAGCGTGCCATCGAGGCCAACCCGAACGAGGCGGAAGCCTATCTCCAAACCGCAGTGGTTTGTCGTGACCTGGGGCATTATAAAGACGCCTATCGGTATGGGAAAGAAGCCGCTAAACGACGTCCAGAGGATGCGACGCTTCAGGCCTGGCTCGGATGGATCGCTGCACATCAAGGCCACCGGCGGGTAGCGCTTCAGCACTTCCGTCGCTCTCTTCAGTTCGACCCCGAGAATTCGTCCGCGTTCTTCGGGATTGGGGAAACCTTGGTGAAGGACAAGGCGTGGGCTCAAGCGATTGAACCGCTCCTGGTGCTCACCAAGCAACGGCCGTGGTTTGCTCCAGCGTATTTTGTCTTGGGGGAAGCCTATACGGCGATGGGCAAATTTCAGGAGGCCATTCAGAAGTATCTCAAAACCTTAAAGGAAGATTACAATTTCACCGAGGTGCGGTTGCCGCTCGCGCGCGCCTATGAGCGTTTGGGGAACACCGATGAGGCCTGGAAACAGTATGTGAAGATCTTAGACATTGATCCCCACCACCCGGAGGCGAAGGAACGCAAGGAAGCGCTCACCCCCCTCCTCACCAAAAAGCCGGAGGAGCTCATTCCCCCCAAGCGGATTGCCAAGGCTTCTATCGTCCAGCCTGCCACTCGGCGGGGACGGATTCCGCTCCTCAGAGTCGGAATTGGCACAAACGGCAAAGGGAAACCCATCCCCAAACAACGGCTCGAGTTCCGCTGCGGTGGTCCCTTCACCATCGTTTCCCAAAGTGCCCCAGTTGGCACCATCCACGAGGAAGGGAATCGCTTACGGGCAACGTACGCTCAGTCCCTAAGCGCCCCGTTGGTGCGAGGGAATCAAGGGGCTCTCTGGGTGATCCAGGTCAGTTCACGGGCTCACTCGGCGTGTGAGATTGTAGATCCTCAAGGGCAGGTGTTGGGAACCTTTCAAGAAACGTTGGTGATTACCCTCAAACACCCGGACACCCAGACGATTATTCTTCACGACATTACCTACGGGAAAGGGTTCGCTTGGGCTGGCATCCAAGACCGCGAGTACCGAGGAACCATCGAGGTTACGCCACATCCCGAGTTGGGCTTACTCCTAGTCAACACGGCGAACCTCGAAGAGTATCTCTATAGCGTCCTCCCCTCCGAGATGAGCACCTACTGGCCCACGGAGGCGCTCAAGGCTCAAGCCGTGATCTCTCGGTCCAACGCGCAGTATCGGAGGAAAACGATCAAGCCACATAGCCGGTATGGCTACGACCTCTGTGATGATCAGCACTGTCAGGTATACCGGGGCGTCAAGCCCGAAGATCAACGGGGTCGGCAAGCGGTGGATGCCACACGGGGAGAGGTCCTGACCAAAGAAGGAAAGCTCATCCATGCCCTCTACTCCTCCAACTGTGGGGGACATACCCAAAGCTCAAAAGAACTGAAGGGATGGGGAGAGGTCTCCTATCTGCAGGGAATGTCTGATGCGCCACCCGAGGTGGCACCCCCCCAGTCACCGTGGGGGTTAGAGCTGTGGATTAAAGGGAACCCCAACGTGTATTGCAACATTCCGAAATACTGCTATCCGGCTGAGTTCCGCTGGTTGCGCATTGTGCCGCGGACGGAGCTTGAGGAACGGCTGAACCGCAAGTATGCGATCGGGAGGCTGCAACGGCTGGAGCCTGGCCGGCGAAGCCGCTCAGGTCACCTGAATGGTCTGAGGATTCTTGGATCAGAGAAGACGGTTGTACTTGACAAGGAAAACGAGATCAGGGCAGCGCTGGGGTTGGGGTTCATGCGGAGTACCCTGATGATCCTTGAACCCGCGTGGGGACGAAAGGGAAACCTTGATCGGTTGTTCGTCTATGGAGGCGGGTGGGGACATGCCGTTGGCCTCTGCCAAAGTGGCGCCGCCGGCCTCGCCGAACGAGGCGCCTCATATCGAAAGATCGTAAGGCACTACTACCGCGGCGTGTCCCTCACCACCAAGTCCTATTAAGATCCTCACGCACCACTACCAGGGCGCTGGCCTGACCACCCTGACCTATTAGCTAGGAGTTTCGTTTTTATTGAACCTTCGTCAGGGTCACGCAGGCCCTCCGAGGGAATCCGGATGTATCGAGCATTGTAAACACCGGAGCTGACACCAGAAAAGGCTGATCTATAGCAACCGGCCGGCCCAGGGTCTCACCCGGTTCCGCAGAGTCTCCCATCACCGTCGGTTTATTGATCTCATTGGTCAACCGTGCAACCAACCACTCAGGAGGGCCGTTAGAACTCACACAGACTACCATGTAGTCGACTCGGGGTCGGCCATCGCCCTCAGCGTATGCTACGCTCAAGCTCCCAGAAAACAACGTGACCAAGAGAAACAGCGCCATCGATCCTCTCATTGTCTCCACCTCCGAATTGAACCTATCCTCATAGATCTCCTGCTTCGAGGTCGTGCTCCCAAACAGCGTTCTATCAATCCAAGGATACCTCGAATTCGAAAAAAGTCAATGGGAAATTGGAGGTCTTTCCCGAATTTGTAGCAGGGTATCCACAGCCTCGCTCCTTGACCATCCGGTGGTAGAGTACCTCCCAACAAGGAGGTGCCGCTATGGATACACCTGTGATCGAACCAGACATCCCCACTTGGTGTCGGTGTCCCTATTGTGGGGTGGAGCAGCCGTTCCGCAAAGGCAAGGAACACTGGAAGAGGGGCAAAGTGCCCAATCTCACCGGACCGACCGTGCAGAACGTGCGGGTCGTCTACGCTCGCTGCTCCCACGAGGCTTGGGGTCAGGTCTTGCAATACGACATCAAGGTACGAGGAATGCAGAAAGGGGAGAATATTTTTCGTTTTTTTGTCTCTAAAGATACGGGGGCTCCAGGGGAACCTTTTATGGCACGCCCATTACGCATAGAATATGAAAATGCGGTGTACCACATCACTAGCCGTGGCAACGAGCAACAGGCAATTTATCGATCGGATAAAGATCGCAGGCGGTTTTTGGATATTTTAGGGGACGTGGTGAAACGCTACCGATGGATCTGTCACGCCTATTGCCTGATGGATAATCATTATCACTTACTCATTGAAACGCCCCTGGCTAATATTTCGCGTGGCATGAGGCACCTTAATGGCGTCTACACGCAAGCGTTCAATTATGTGCATCGCCGCGTGGGACATTTGTTTCAAGGGCGCTTTAGGGGGATCCTTGTAGAAAAGCAAGAGCATCTATTGGAAGTAGCCAGGTACATCGTGCTCAATCCTGTACGGGCTCGGGTTTGTGATAGAGCCGAAGACTATCTCTGGAGCAGCTATAACGGTACGGTGGGACGAATGGATTGCCCGGATTTTCTTTATCCGGATTGGATATTGAGCCAGTTTGGTACGTCCGAGCGACTTGAGGCCCAAGCGAGGTATGAACGGTTTGTCAGGGATGGGATCGAGGGAAACCCTTGGGAGGAGCTAAAAGGGCAGATTTATTTAGGAAGCGAGGCTTTTGTACGGAGTTTGCAGGAATACCATTCGGAATCTGAAGAGATTCCTCGAGCTCAGAGGAATCCTTTACGGATAGACTTGAAAACGCTTTTAAAAACCGAGGAAGGAATTCGACGGGCTTACCATGAGCACTGGTATTCTTTAAAAGAAATTGCCGCTCATTTGGGAGTGCATTACGCGACCATCAGCAGACGATTAAAGCGATTGGAAGAAAAGGAAACCAAACTACTAGCAATGTTGCATTGCAAGACCTGACCCCACGAGGGAGTGCGCGCCGTGCAGGACTCGAACCTGCGACCTCCTGCTTCGTAGGCAGGCGCTCTAATCCACCTGAGCTAACGGCGCGTTGTTCGTTGGCGGCTGATCGGGCCGCGGTGGGTCATTTATTTTAACATATGGACAGGACGCGTACTCGCGGAAAGACAGACCTGCTCATCGTGTGCGGGTCACGCCGACCCTGGCGCAGTATCGTGCGATCTTGCACTGCGAGCACCAGGGGGCGAGGGGGGTACAGCGGTGTTGTCCGTAGGCGACCAGGAGATCGTTCCACTCAATCCAATACTGCCGTGGAAGCTTTGCCCGGAGCGCTTGCTCCGTTTGCTCTGGTGTCTTGGTGCGGACATATCCCAAGCGGTTGGAGATCCGGTGCACATGGGTGTCCACACAAATTCCATCTAGCCCGTAGCCCACAGTCCGCACGAGGTTTGCGGTTTTCCGCCCCACCCCAGGCAACGTCAGTAGCTCGTCAATCTCCTGAGGAACTTTCCCGCCATAGTAGTCGAGCAGCCGGCGGCAAATCTTGAGGATGTTCCGGGCTTTGGTCTTGTAGAAGCCAACGGGATAGATTGCCCGCTCGATGGTCTTCACCGGCAGCTTGACCATCGTTTGTGGGGTCGAGGCGAGCCGAAAGAGGCGGGCGCTCGCCTGATCGGTCGTTTTATCTTGGGTCCGAAGCGATAACACACACGCGACTAACACCGTGAAGGGCGTTTCGTTATACCGTCCAACGACCGGGATCTCCCACGCCTTCACCTCCCGTCGCAGAATTGTTACAACGCGATGAATGTTCCGGTCGTCCATAGGTAACTGGTCCTATTATAGATAAGAAAAAGCGCCTTGAAATTCATCGTGGAGGCGATATACTAGAAGAGGAGGTATAAGGAGATGACCCAGTGATTCCGCCGGAAGCGCTGGAGAGTGCAACGCAGCGGTGGGGGCGCGAGCTCTTTCACCTCGCCAAGGCGGAGCATGATCAACTGTCACAGCTCAATCCGTGGGTTCGGCGGGTCCTGCGCTGGAGTTTGAGCGATATTGAGGCCCCCGAAGTCCGTCTTCCTCCTGCGCTCCGTCTCGGGATCGCGTTGACGCATCCCCAAGCGCTGACCGCCCGCGCCGTCACCCATGTAACCCACTGGATGGTGACGCAGATCGCCCACCAATTCATCTGCGGAACCTCTCTCGATGAAGCCTTCGCCAGTATCCAACGCCTGGAGACACAGGGAATGGGATTCACCCTCGACCTGGTGGGAGAAACCACGATTAGCGAACGCGAAGCGGACAGGTACCGAGAGGCGTATCTCACCGTGCTGGAGGGCCTCATCCGCCTCTGTCAATCGCACCCAACCCTGCTCCCGTGGTATGGAACCTCCCCACGTGTGAACTTGTCCATCAAGCTCTCTTCCCTGACCTCACGCTTTGACGCGATCCAGTGGGACGCCACCTGTGAGGCGGTGTTGGCCAGGCTGCTCCCGATCGTTGAACTCGCCAAGACCCACGAAGCCTTCATCAACATTGACATGGAACAGTATCAGACACGTGCCTTGACCATCGAGGTGCTCCAACGGCTGCTGCACCATCCTTCAGTGGCCGGCTACCCCCATGTGGGCATTGCCATCCAAGCCTACCTGCGGGATAGCGAGGCGGAGCTGCGAGATCTCCTGACCTGGCTGGCGACCCACGATCAACCCCTGACGGTCCGTTTGGTCAAAGGGGCCTACTGGGACGCGGAGGTGGTACAGGCGAGGCAACGACATTGGCCGGTCCCCGTCTTTCTGCAGAAGGCGGAGACCGACTCGAACTTTGAGCGACTCACGGAACTCCTGCTGACCAACCACCACTTGGTGCGAACCGCGATCGCCAGTCACAATATTCGCAGTCTGGCCCATGCACTGGCGGTGGTCGAGGTTCTGCAGGTCCCTCCCAGTCGGCTGGAGTTCCAGTTGCTCTACGGGATGGCGGATGCCATCAAGCAGGCGCTGAGCAAGCTCCACCAACCAGTCAGGGTATACGCCCCCTATGGGGAGTTGATCCCCGGCATGGCCTACCTCATCCGCCGGCTGTTGGAAAACACCAGCAACGATTCCTTCTTAAAGCACGATTTTCTCCACGAAGCGTCTGAAGAGGAGCTGCTCCGTGTTCCAAAATGAACCTCATTTAGATTTTTCCCAAGAATCGAGCCGCCGGCAGATGGAAGCGGCGTTACAAGCAACCTGGCGGCAGTTTGGGACAGTCTATCCGCTCGTCATCAACGGGGAGGAGATCGCCACGCCGGAAACGTCCCCCTCGCTCAACCCGGCGCACAAGAAGGAAGTCGTGGGCTATGTCGCCCGAGCAACCCGTGAATATGTCGAGCGGGCGGTAGCCGGCGCCAAAGCTGCGTGGCCAGCGTGGAGGGATACGGCCCCGGCTACCCGAGCGGATTGTCTTCGCCGTGCCGCTGAGTTTCTCGTCAAGCAGCGCGTCGAACTCGCAGCCTGGGAGGTGTTTGAAGTCGGCAAAAACTGGCGGGAGGCGGATGCCGATGTCACCGAAGCGATTGATTTCCTGAGGTACTACGCCACTGAGATGGTGGCGTTGGCTGATGGGCGGCCAGTCAACCAGGTCCCGGGGGAACAAAACCGGTATGTGTACATCCCTCGGGGGGTCGGGGTCGTCATCGCCCCCTGGAATTTCCCCCTCGCCATTCTGACCGGAATGACGGCGGCGGCGCTGGTCACCGGGAACGCGATCATCGTCAAACCATCCAGCCAGTCCGCCGTCCTGGCAGCCAAGTTGGTCCAGCTCCTGCACCAAGCAGGAATTCCCCCTGGGATCTTGCAGTTCCTGCCTGGCCCGGGCGGGGAGATTGGCGCCTGGCTGGTCGAACACCCCGACATTCAGTTTCTCGCCTTTACAGGATCCCGAACGGTGGGGCTCTCCCTCGCAGAGCGAGCGGCTCGGGGATCTCAAGGACAACGTCATGTGAAGAAGGTCATCGCCGAGATGGGTGGCAAAAACGCGATCGTCATAGA
>JACPXA010000257.1 GCA_016196785.1 Elusimicrobiota bacterium | reverse complement strand
TGCCCTTTCGTCGGCAAGTCTGCTTCCTCGCAGCCTAACCAGTAACCGGTTCTTGGGTACGTGGGGCGGGCGAGCGTGCCCGCCCCACATCCTCTCCCTCAGTTGAAAGGGGTTCTCATGGACACCGCCGCTCCCGTCCGCCGGATCAAGAAAGTATGGAAGAACATCCCGACGATCGAGGGGGCCGGCGTCCGCCTCAAGCGCGTCTTCGGTTTCCACGAAATCCCGCAGCTGGACCCGTTCCTGCTGCTCGACTGCTTCCAGTCCGACAACCGCGACGACTACGTGCGCGGGTTCCCCTGGCACCCGCACCGCGGCATCGAAACCATCACCTACGTCCTGGACGGCGACGTGGAGCACCAGGACAGCCTGGGCAACAAGGGGATCATCCAGCCGGGCGACGTGCAGTGGATGACGGCCGGAAGCGGGATCATCCACCAGGAGATGCCGAAGGGCAGCTCCAAGGGCCGGATGTGGGGTTTCCAGCTCTGGGCCAATCTCCCCCGCAGCAATAAGATGATGGACCCCCGCTACCGCGAGGTGAAGAACAACCAGATCCCCGCGGTCAAGACGGCCGAGGGGGCGACGGTGCGGATCATCTGCGGGAAGGTGGGTGACACGCAAGGCCCGGTCCGCGAGATCGTCACCGACCCGGAATACCTCGACGTATCGCTGCCGGCCGGCAAAACGTTCACCCACGTGGTCAAGCCCGGCTACACGGTCTTCGCCTACGTGGTCGAGGGAGAGGGGGAAGGGAACATCTCCCTCTATGAGCCGGAGGGAAACACCGTCGCCGTGGCGGCCGACAAAAAGCCGGTCCGGTTCCTGCTGGTTTCCGGCAAGCCGCTCAAGGAGCCGATCGCCTGGTACGGCCCGATCGTCATGAACACCAAGGAGGAGCTGCGGACGGCGTTCAAGGAATACGAAGCCGGGACGTTCATCAAGCAGGGAGCCCCAAGTTCCTGAACCCGGCACTTTTAACAGGAGGATGATCACATGGAAAAGCAGATGGAAGTGAAAGGATTCGGCGCGCCGGACGAAGTGCGGAAGTTTCCAAAAGGCCAGGTGGAGCTGATCAAGATCGGGGCGTGATGATCGGGCGCGGCGTCTTCGAGCCCGGCTGGAAATGGTCCACCTGCGTGAAACCGCTGGCCAAGACCCAGAGCTGCGAGGCGCCGCACTTTCAGTACCAAATCTCCGGCACGATGAAGGTCGTGATGGACGACGGCACCACGCGAGAATGCAAGGCGGGAGATGTGTCGTGGCTGCCCTCAGGGCATGACGCCTGGGTGGTGGGCAACGAGCCCGTCGTCGTCGTTGATTTCCAGGGAATGGCGGACTACGCGAAGCAGGCGGCGCCCGCGGAGAGGACGTCTCATAGCTAACGGGCGGATTTTTCTGGAAGGGTAGAGGGTGAGCAACGCGTCCCTTCGGAGCCCGGTACCCGTCGCACTTGTTTTTCGAAAGATCGTAGGATATAATTGTTATCGATACATAAGGAGTAAGCCATGACACAAGTCACAGTTTCTTCCAAGTACCAGGTCGTGATCCCTCGCGAAGTGCGCCGGCAGGTGCCCCTTAAGATGGGGCAGAGGCTTTTGGTCGTGGTCAAGGAGGGAGTCATCACGCTCCTGCCGGACCGGCCGATCGGCGCTTTCCGGGGATTTTTGAAGGGGATGAAGGCGGGCGCTCTCCGGGAGAAGAAAGACCGCCTGTGACGCTGGTTGATTCCTCCGGCTGGATCGAGTTCTTTACGGACGGACCGCTGGCCTCTACTTACGCATCCCACCTGAAAGAGCTTAAAAACGTTGTCACCCCGACAATTGTTCTCTACGAGGTTTACAAAATCATCAAACGGCAGCGTTCAGAAGAAGAGGCCTTGGCGGCCGCGGCCCAGATGGGGAAAACGCATTTGATCCCTTTGACGGATGCCATTGCTTTGACTGCCGCGGATGTGAGCCTAGCTCACGGGATTGCCATGGGGGATGCCATCGTGTATGCCACCGCGCTGACCGAGAAAGCCAAGGTGCTGACCAGCGATGAGGACCTGGCTGATCTGCCCGGCGTCACTTATCTTAAGAAGCATTAGGCCCATTATTTATACCAAATATGGTATATTTATAGCGGGCGCAGATATCGGTGAACGCGCTTAATTTTGTCGGGTCGGCCAGAGAGGATCTGAGCGGGTTTCCTGAAGAGGTTAAGCAGGACATCGGCTATGCGCTCTTTGAAGTTCAGAGGGGTCGGAAACCCCAGTCTGCCAAGCCGTTGAAAGGATTTGGCGGAGCCGGCGTTCTGGAGCTTATTGATCGTTTTGACGGCGATACTTACCGGGCGGTTTATACGGTGAAGTTCCGGGAGGCGGTGTACGTGCTGCACTGCTTCCAGAAAAAATCCAAGAGCGGTATCAAGACGCCCCATCAGGAAATGGAACTGATCAAACGGCGGCTTAAAGCGGCCGAAGAAGATTATCGAGCAAGATAAGGGTTGTTAGTGGAGCGAGCGAAGCGAGTAGAACGAGTGGAGGGGAGAAGACATGAGCGCTAAAGAGAAGATCGAAAGAGGAAGCGGCAATGTCTTTGCGGACATCGGAGTCGCATATCCGGAAAGGGTGCAAGCGCGAGCCCAGATCATGTCTCGTATCGCGGAGATCATAAGAGATCGAAAATTAACTCAGCAAAAAGCCTCTAAATTGCTTGGCATCCCGCAGTCAAAGGTTTCCTGCCTTATGAATGGAAAATTGAGCATGTTTTCGTTGGATCATTTGTTTGCATTGTTGAATGCTTTAGATCGCGAAGTGGAGATTATTATTCGGCCGCGCACGAGAGAGGAGAGGGTTGCCGCGACACACGTATTTCTGGCGATAGCGCCTTGAGCAACGTCCCTTCGGAACCCGGTACCAGTCGCCGGCAATAAAGAAGCGGTGTCGTTTCCGGGAGTTGCGCGTCCCGAACCCGGCGCCCGTGGAAATGATACCTAGTGGCAATTGGGAGGGGTGTGGCACCAAAACGATCAATGCGATTACTGGCCAAATACTGCATTCAAACCAACGCGCAGCTTGAGTTGGCAGACTATTTATTTGAGTACCGTGGTAGACGGTTTCGTCTTGTTCGCGGACTTAAAGGTCAGCGGGATATGCTTTACACATTCCTTAGTAGCATGGAAGAGGGTGTGGAAGCGTATGAAAAGGTTCTTGAGCTCTGTAATTGCTGGAGTGTGCAGTGGCATGCCGGTGTTCTGTGTCTTCCAGAACCCGCGAATTTTATACCTGAAGATGATCTCATGGCAATTTCGGTCGATTGTCCATCCGAGAAACGCACTGGTTCAGTGGTAAATCCGGCGCACTTTCCGGATCTTAACTGTACAGATCCTACTGTGGCGTGGGCTTTGAGTCTTCGGAATGAGGCGCGATGTTCTAAAAGTCCGTTTTTTAGTTTTATAAATTTCTGGAAGATGCTCGAGCTCAAACCTGCCACATTGTTACGAAGACGGGACGATGCGGAGAAGCGGGCCAAGG
>JACPXA010000256.1 GCA_016196785.1 Elusimicrobiota bacterium | reverse complement strand
GCGACGTGTCCAAAGCGCTCAAGGTTCTGGAACCGGTCCGCCGCTCGCTGGGGGCGACCCATGTGGCCGCCGATCAAGGAATCGCCAAGGTCTCTATTGTCGGGGTCGGCATGCGGAGCCACCCCGGTGTAGCGGCGCGGATGTTCCAGGTGCTGGCCAAGGCTGGTGTGAATATCGAGATGATCTCCACCTCGGAGATCAAGATTTCCTGTGCCGTTCGGGAACGTGCGATTGAACGCGCGGTGCGGATGCTCCATCGTGCGTTCGAGCTTCAAAAACCGCCACGCCGGAGGGGCCAGTGAACGTTCTCCTGTACGATACGACGTTACGGGACGGTGCACAGGCCGAGGGGATTTCCTTCTCCCTTGAGGACAAGCTGAAGATCGCCACCGCGCTCGACAAATTAGGAGTGCACTACATTGAGGGTGGATGGCCTGGGTCAAATCCCAAGGATGGTCTCTTTTTTCAGGAGGCGCGGCGGCTTCGGTTCCACCAAGCCACGCTGGTCCCCTTCGCTTCCACAGTGCGCAAAGGCACAAGCCCTCATCGCGATCCCAGCCTGTTGGCCCTCCTCCGGGCCAAAACCCGCGCGGTGTGCATCTTTGGAAAAACATGGGATTTCCATGTCAAGCACGCGCTCGGGGTCACCCCCGAGGAAAACCTCCGGATGATTCGTGAGTCGGTTCGGTTCCTCAAGGGCAAACGGCGCGAGGTCATTTACGACGCGGAACATTTCTTCGATGGTTTCCAAGACAATCGGGAGTATGCGATAGCCACCTTGCGGGTCGCGCTGGAGGCGGGGGCAGACTGGCTCACCTTATGCGATACCAATGGCGGGATGCTCACTGACGATCTCGCCTCGATGGTGCAGGCCGTCGCGCGCCTGTACCCTCAGGCGCGCCTCGGGATCCACACCCACAATGATTCCGGCTGTGCGGTGGCCAACACCTTGGTGGCGGTCCGGGCGGGATGTACGCTCGTCCAAGGCACAATCAATGGGTACGGGGAGCGGTGCGGCAACGCGAACCTCTGCTCCATTATCCCTGGGTTGCAGCTCAAGTTGGGGATCCCCTGTCTCCCCCCCGATCGCTTGCAGGCGCTCACTGAGGTCTCCCGGTTCATCTCTGAATTGGCGAATGTGGTGCCGGACGACCACCAACCTTACGTCGGGTTCTCAGCCTTTGCCCATAAGGGGGGGGTGCATGTCTCAGGGATGTCCCGGCACCCTCGGACCTATGAACATATGGCCCCGAGTCAGGTGGGGAACCAACGACGGATCTTAATCTCCGAGCTGTCCGGCAAAAGCAGTGTCTTGATGAAAGCCAAGGAGCTCCATCTCGATTTTGCCAAGGACACTCAAGCGACCCAGCGCATTATTCAGCTGGTCAAGCGAAAAGAGCACGAAGGCTACCAGTACGAGGGCGCCGAGGCCTCCTTTGCGCTGCTCGTCCAAAAAGCCTTAGGCCGGCACCGCCCGTTCTTTGAGCTGGAAGGGTTCCGCGTGGCGGTGCAAACCGATAAACGGAGCGGCGTCATGGTCTCGGAAGCTTCGGTCAAGGTGTCTGTGGATGGCCGGGTGGAACATACCGTGGCGGAGGGGGACGGGCCCGTGAACGCCTTGGATAATGCCCTGCGGAAAGCGCTGGAGAAGTTCTATCCCGTCCTGTCCGAGGTCTCCTTGAGCGACTTTAAGGTGCGGGTTATCAACGCGGCCGAGGGGACGGCGGCCAAGGTCCGGGTGTTGATCGAATCCCGTGACGCCAAGGACGAATGGAGCACCCTCGGGGTTTCCACCAATGTCATCGAGGCCTCCTGGCAGGCGCTCGTAGACGCCATCGAGTACAAACTCCTCAAGCAGACCGATGCCGGCGCCCGACTCCGCGGTCACCGTCTCTCCCGCTCTTAGTGTAGATTTGCTAAAGTCTTCCCTTAACAACCATCCCTGAAAGAAACGTGCTATAATAATAATTTGTAATGGAAACGGAGCCGGGCATGAGCGGAGTGAAGATGAACCGGCGTCGGCGGTTCCATTTGTTGGTTCGTAAGGACCTCCAGCTTCAAAGCCTCAAGATCGTCGGAGGGGCGCTTGGGGGAATGATGGGGTTGGTGGGCGTTGTCGGATATGGGGGGGTGGCGTGGACCATTCATCAGCTTCCCCCACCCGCGGCGGCGGTTCCCTGGCTCCATGCGGTGATCCAGACGGTCCACGTGAACCTCTTTTGGGCGGGGGTAGGATGTGTGGCGGTGGCGGCGTTTATCGCGCTTTGGGTTTCTCATCAGATCGCCGCGCCGCTCCTTCGCATTGAGACCGAGCGGAAACGAGCCCTCCATGGGGCGGAGGGCTTCTTGCCGATTCATGCACGTGAAACGGATGGACTCAAGGAGTTTACAGAAGAACTCAACCGCCTGATTGACCAGTGGCGGAAGGAGCGATCAACCCCATGAAAACATCGAGCGGGCCAGTCACGACACAACCTCAGCAAACGCCATCGGGGGGAGGGGAGAAACCCATCCTGCGACAGACGTTGTCGGTGTTAGTTGAAAACCGGTTCGGGGTCTTAGCACGGATCGCCACCCTCTTTGCGGCCCGTGGGTTCAACAT
>JACPXA010000255.1 GCA_016196785.1 Elusimicrobiota bacterium | reverse complement strand
TCCGATCTGCACCCCCGGGGGTTCATTGAACTCACCACCCAACGGGACCCCGCTTTGGCCAGGGCCATCCTCGAATTTGTCAGGGCGATCATTGTGGATGAAACCGATGTCGCCGCGCTGTCTGAAATCGCCTTCGTCTTGAGCGAAGGGACGCAGGTAGCGACCAGGGGACAGGTCGAAAAGGCAGAAAAAATTCTCCGGGTGGTGAAAGACCAGTTGAAGTTACTCCAGCCGAATGGCGCCGATAAAATTGGAGATATCCAAGAGGGAAGAGCGTTTGAGAAGTTCAACACCAAACTACTCAAAGAGTCAGACACCCGACCTTTTGTCATGGCCAAGAGCGCGAAGAACATCTATATCTCGGATGCCATGATGGCCGCCATCAAAAAAGCGGCGGGCAAACAAGGGATCAAAGTCTCAGAAATGGAGATTTACAACGCGGTCCGCGCCTTGTACGCCATCGCCCATAAAGGCAGCGTCATCACCTTTGAGAACGGTGAGCTGGTTCTGATGCAGGATGGCGAACTCCAACGCGGGACGGTGGATTGGAGCGCTACCTTCAACATTTCCGTCTACCTTTTGGAGAACACGCTACGGCTCGATAAACATGATCTCTTGCTGAAGACCGACAAGATCAAGGTGTCAGACGCCACCGCCGAAGCGACGCTGTCGCAAATCTTCCGGAGGGTGCGATTGATCAGTGAGGGGGAGGAGGTCATGCGGGCACTCCTCATCGCGGGTGGATCCGCCTATATGGACGTGGCCAAGGCCATCAGCAGGATGGTGCAAGGGGTCAACGTCATCAACCTCAAGGCCTCCACCTTCCAGAGCTACGCGGCCGGTAATATTTTGACAGACCCGCTGGTGGCCAAAGCGCTCGCCACCGGCGATGCGCTGGGGCTCACCACGGCGCTTGAAAGGCTTTTCAACACCGCACAAGGCAAGTCCAAACCGATGGCGTTGGCCGAGATCGGTCAAGAACGCGCTTTGAAGGTGGCCGCCGAAGCCGCCAAGGTCAGCTTGGGACTGGGACGAGGGGAAGGCATCTTATTAGGGACTGCCGAACCGGAAACGGCCAAGGGGGTGTTTATTGAGTTGCTGCGGGCGTTCAACAAGGACCAGGACCCCTCCCAGGAGGAGATCATTAACCAGCTTGAGCACGACATGATCAACAAAGGCTGGAGCCTCCGCGACACGCTCAAGGCGGCGGGACAGCGACTGGTCATTAAACACAACGGAAAATCCCTGTTCGACCTCATTGACATCATTGATGGCTCCCCCCGCCAGGGCCAAGAGCACCCAGAGAACATTGCCAAGGACGCCCACAAGGGCCGAATCGTCATCGGCAACGAAAGCGCCTTACGCGCCCTGGACTACAAGGAGAAGGTCAACATGGTGCTATTGGATGTACACGCCTTCAACCTGGGCGAACTCCTTCAGGCCCTGGGCCGAGTGGGACGGGCGGGGGTGTTGGGCGCGCTCCGCCTCGTGCTGGCGGAGAAAGCGGCGTTTGTCGAGGTCTTGGAACTCGCGGAGAAGGATTACCACGCCTTACGGTCCTTGAAACGCCCTCACCTGTTTAAGGGGTATGGGGACTTGGAAAACGTCTTTGACAGGTTCTTAATGAGGCAAGAAGCCAGAAACCTCCAACGCCCCGCGCCGGATCTGACGCTCTATGAGTATCTCGAACTGGCCAGCCAATACAACACCCTTCAGCAAAAGTCTTCCTCCGCGGCCTTTAAGATCGGGGTGGAAACCATTACCAAGCTCTTGAAAGAACCGATGCGGAGCTTCCGCAAGACCGTGGTGAATGGAAGCCGTGACGCCAAATTCCTGGATGAGCTGGACCGCAAGCTCTTTGAGCGAAAGGAAGAACTCTCCAGTATGGGGAAGACCAGCGGAACCGGCTTGAAGGATCCGGAGCTGATCGGTAAGGAAGCCTTCCGAGCCGCCGCTTTTGAGGCCATCACCTACTGGCAGCAAATCGCTCAAAAACGCGGGGTGAGCAACCGGCTCAAGCAGGAGGCGATGGACCGGACCATGGACATCCTGTCAGCGCTCTCCGATATTGATGGAACCTTTGAACGGGTCCGGGACACCGTCCGAGAGGAACGAGCCGGAGAGCTCAGGGAGACCTTCGCCAACGTCCCGGAGCACGTGGCGGAACAGCCGGCACGACACGTCGCGCGCGTCGTAGCCTACCTCGACCAGTCCATCCTGCCCTCCGAAGGCGCTAAACCCAAGCAACGACCAGGCAGCGACATCAAGACCATGGAGGCCGCCAGGGACCAGCTCCTCCTCCAGCTCAAGAGCCAGGGGGTGAGTGAGTCGGAGGCCAGCGCTACGGTGGGCCAGATCATATCACGAATAGGGGACGGGAGCTTAGGCTATTTCTATCAGGTAGGAAACACACAATATCTGACGGTGGAAGGGCAGACCTTGGTGGCGTATGTGAATCAGTTGGCTCAGCAGTTCACAGAGGATTCCAGTGCAGCAGCCGTGTGGGAGAACTTCCTCAACAACCAGATTCCTGCAGGGAGGTCCCATCTCGCCCAAGAAAATAACTCATTGGCCAGAGCCTTTGCCGTCGTCACCGACCTGGAAGAACTAGGCTTTCTGAACCTGCGCGGAGACGATGATAAAGGTCGGAACCTGGTCTCGGCACAGGCCTTGGCGCGTGGTTTGGCGCGGTTCGGTACCGACCTGATGGGGGAAGAGGGCCTGTCCGCTACCCGCGAAGATCTCCAACTGGCGCAGGTCTCCAAAGCCGCCGCGAAGGAACTGAGGGCGGTCAATGCCGGAGCAAACCCTTCCTTCTTCGGTAAAGCCAGAAGCTTACTCCCTGGTGGGAACAGCACTCAACGGGCCTGGCTGTTGCACCAGGTGGGCGAATGGTGGCAGCAACGGATGACCCAAGCGCAGGAGCGGAAGCGCGCGAAAAGCGAGCGGTTCCGGGAACGACTTGCACGGTTGTCGTCCTTGGATCCGGAGAAGGATAAGGTGGCATATTCCACCGCCTTTCTGGGATATCTCTTCTCCAACCCGACTATCCTCTTTTGGACCACCGGCAGCATGCTGCTCCAGTTTGCCGATAATACACTGGTAAAGCGAGGGTCTCTGAAGGCAGCGGTGATGGCGCTGAGACACGGAAACATCTCGGGGGCGATTGATCTCATCGTGACGTCTCAGCACGATGCGCTGCTGAAAGGCCCTCTTAACAGCTTCACGTTGCTCATCAATCGCCTCCGCGAACTTGAGTCGTATCCCAAGGAAGCGTTGGCGGTCCACAAGCGCCTCATGCGGCACACGGATACTGAGCAGCTCGTCACGATCGTCACAAGCAAGGACCCGGCGGGGGAGTGGCAGAAGCACGTCAAAGAAACGCTGGGGGCCCGGAGATTATTCCAACTGCTCCCGCATCGGTGGGCGTCCGTAGTGAAATTCGCCATAGGCGCCACGGTGGTTGGGGTCCTCCTGTATCTGCTGTCCGGCGCGGTGTTGGTGAAACTGGGCGTGATCAAAACGGTGACAGCCATGCCGATCCTAGGGTCCTCGGTGTTCGCCCCGCTCCAAGCAGTGGGGACCTTTATCATCAATCACCTGCCGACATTCCTGACGGGGAGTCAGGTCGCCGGGCCGGCGACGGGCGGTGGGATGGTGAGCAACCTATTTATTCCGATTACCGCGATGGTCGCGTTCTATCCTACGCTGTTGAGCTGGGTGAAGGAAACGTTTTCTGCCCTGATCGCCGTGCTACCGCTAGCGGCGTTCCTGAAGAAAGGCCTCGCCGGGAACCTCGCCCAAACGATGGCGGGCGCGACCCAAGGAGAGAATCCCTTAAAACAAGCCTTTAAACCGATGTGGTCGGAGTGGAAACGATGGGTCAACGTGAAGCGGTGGGGTCATGCGGATGGTCCGAGCTGGACCGATGTCACCGCCATCGTGGTCACGGCGGTGGCATATGGGGTCTCTACGTGGCTGAAAATCGGCGGCGGGATGTACCTCTTCCTGCCGGCGTTCCTGCTCGTGAAAGCGATCGTCGGGGATCCAATCGCCAACAACCTCGCAGAAAAACAGGTCCAAAGCACCCGGCAGATGGTGATGGCGGCGATCGCTACGCCGGTGGCGCTGGCCTTGACCAAAGGGGTGGGCATCCTCCTGACCACCACCGGCGTGGGCACCCCACTCATCGCCCTGGCGGTGCTGGTCGGAGTAGTAGCTCTCCTGCACTTCGCGTGGGGTTGGGTGAGTGACGGAATCAGTGGAATTACCCACTGGCGCGGTGTGAATGTGGTCAGTCGGCGATTGGGGCTCTTCCGAACCCAGCACTCCTATACCTTCCTGGCCGCAGAGGAATACGTCGCCCTCATGGAGGACAAAGAACGGAAGAAAGGCACCTCCCGCCTCACCGAAAACGACTTCAAGGAGCTGGCGGACCGGATCGAACGCCGTATCCGAAAAGAGGCGCGCCGCTATGCGGGGAAAGAGTGGAAGGACAACCCAGTCTTGGACTATGCCCACCTCACCCTCCGCGAGCGGTTCTGGAACAAGGTGGCGCAGATTCAACGCTTCGGGATCGCTACGAGGTTCGGGGTGCGCATTGAGGCCTATCATCAGGAAAAACAGGGAGAACGGCTGGCCAAGGCCTCCAACCAGCGCATCAAACAAGCCCGCCGTGCCCCGGTGTGGCTCAGACCCTACGTGGTGGCGCTCCACGCCGAACACGCCAAGGACTTGAGCGACTACCTGAAAGGGGAGAAGATCCGCCCGACAAACGACTCCGAGAAATCGGAGGGGTCCCGGAACGAAGAGGGTACGGAGGTTTCGAAGAGCTCTGTGAAAGCGCTTGAGGCCACCAGAGAGGATCTCACCCAAGAGATCAAAGAACTTGAGGGTAAACCCCTCCGCACCTCAGAGGAGCAGAAAACCCTGAAAAAGAAACAAGCGCAGCGCGACAACCTCGACCTCCAACTGAAAGCCTTGGACGAACAAATCGCTTTCCTCACAACCTTCAGTGAACGAACCCTCGAGGACATCCGCAACCAATACGGCATGGACTTCACCACCCCCGTCTCGCCGGAGGCGTTACTTGAAAAACTCATGGCAGGC
>JACPXA010000238.1 GCA_016196785.1 Elusimicrobiota bacterium | reverse complement strand
TCGATGAGGAGGGGAAGATCCCGAAGAGCTTGTTGGACCAGATGGCCAGCTTAGGCTTGATGGGCGTCTGTGTGCCCCCGGAGTACGGTGGAGCCGGAATGGATTACCTTGCCTACATCATGGCGCTGGAAGAAGTTTGCAAGGCCTCGGCAAGCGTGGGTCTGGCGATGACCGTGAACAACACGCTCTACGGCGATCCGCTCGTACGGTTCGGCACACACGAGCAGAAGGTCCGATGGCTCACGCCGGCGGCCAGAGGCGAACGACTGGGATGCTATGCCTTGACTGAACCAGGCTCGGGGTCCGATGCCATGGCGCTCGCCATGACCGCGACGCCGAAAGGCGACGGCTTCCTGCTGAACGGGACCAAGCTCTTTATTACCAACGGCGAGATCGCCTCGCAGGCCATCACCTTTGCCACGGTGGACAAGAGCAAGGGGTACAAGGGGGTCACCGCCTTCCTGGTGGATAAAGCCTCCCCTGGGGTTGCGGTGATGAAGAAAGAACGGAAGATGGGTCTCCTGGCCTCGGACACCTGCGCCCTGTCCTTTGAGAATGTCTATGTTCCGGCCGACCAGGTCTTGGGTCCTGTTGGGCAAGGGTACAAGGTGGCGTTCTCCACGTTGGATGCCGGCCGGATTGGTATTGCGGCGCAGGCGCTCGGAATTGCGGAGGCGGCGTTGCAGGCCGCCATCGCCTATGCCAAGCGACGGGAGCAGTTCGGCAGGCCGATCGCCGAGTTCGAGGCGATTCAGTGGATGCTGGCAGACATGGACACCGAGATCGAGGCGGCCCGCCTGCTGACCTATCGCGCGGCGATGCTCAAGGCTGAGGGGCGTCCACGCTTCACCCGCGAGGCCTCCATGGCCAAGCTCTATGCCTCGGAGATGGCCAACCGCGTCACCGCTCGCGCGGTCCAGATTTTCGGGGGATCCGGCTACATGAAGGACTATCCGGTGGAGCGGTATTGCCGCGATGCCCACGCCCTGCCGCTCTACGAGGGCACATCGGAAATCCAGAGACTGGTGATCGCCAGGGATCTGCTCAAGGAAGCCGAGCGCTGACAAGCTACTCCGCGACCTTCAGTTTCTTCACTTCCTTGGTCAGCAATGGGACGATCTCGAAGAGGTCGCCCACAATGCCGTAGGTGGCCAGCTTGAAAATCGGGGCGTTGGGATTGTTGTTGATGGCCACGATGGTACGGGCCGAGGACATCCCGGCCAGGTGCTGGATGGCCCCGGAAATCCCGCAGGCGATGTACAGTTGGGGCGAGACGGTCTTGCCGGTCAGTCCCACCTGATAACGATGCGGCTTCCAGCCGGCGTCGACGACCGCGCGGGAGGCTCCGACAGCCCCGCCTAACACCGCGGCGAGTTCCTCAATCAGCGTGAAGTGCTCCGGTCCTTTGAGCCCCCGTCCGCCTGAGACGATGATCGTCGCTTCGGTCAGCTCGACCTTGCCGTCGGCTGCCTTCTGGACCTCACGAACCACGGCCATCGGGCGAGCAAGATCGGCGGAGACGGGCACCCGTTCGAGCGGGACATCGGGCACCGGCTTTGGTTCCAGTGCGGCAAAGACGTTCGGACGAAGGGTTACCACCTGGAGGGTGGGGGACGCGGCTTTCACCGCAGCGAGCAGCTTTCCCCCGTAGACCGGTCTCGTGGCCAGCAGCGAGCCATCGGTCTCCATCTCCAACGCAATGCAGCCCTGCGCCAGCGAGGTCTTGAGTCTGGCTGCGAGCTTGGGGGCGAGATCCGTTCCCATGGCGGTTGCGCCCATGAAGATGGCGACCGGCTGGAAGCGCGCAGCAACCTCGCTCAGGATGGCGGTGTAGGCCTCCGAAGAGTAATGCGCCAGATTCGCATCTTCGGCAACCAGCACGCGCGAGGCTCCATGCTCGGCAAGGTCAGGGGCAAGCGAGCTGACCGATGAGCCAATCACCACGCCGATGACGGCCCTGCCCGACCGTGAGCCAAGACGGCAGGCCTCGCCCAGGGCCTCCAGCCCGACCTTCTTCAACTGCCCATTGCGCTGTTCACAGAAGACCAGAATCGGGTTCATTTGGTTTGTCTGGTTCATCTAGTTATGTAGTTTGTCTGGTTCGTCGGGTTGATCTGGTTTCTCTGACCGATTTTTAGATCACTTTCGCCTCTTCATGTAACAGTCTCACCAGCTCCTTCACTGCGGTCGCGGCATCACCAGGGATGATCCGGCCGGCCGGCTTGGCCGGCGGCGGCTCCACGCGAACCGTTTGGAGCTTCGAGCCAAACTTGCCGACCCTCTCAGGAGCTAACCCCAACGTCTCTCGGGTCCAAACCTCCAGCGGCTTCTGCTTGGCCTTCATGATGCCGGGCAGCGAAGGATAGCGCGGCTCGTTGAGGCCTTTCTGGCAGGTGATCAGCGCCGGAAGCGGGGTTTCGACTACCTCGATGCCGTCGTCGATCTGCCGATAGGCCAGCGCGGTGCGTGCATCCGGGCGAATTTCCAGTTTGTTCACGACCGAGACGTGCGGAAGACCCAACAACTCCGCCACCTGGATCCCAACGGCCCCGCTCTCATCGTCCACCGCTTGTTTCCCACACAGGATGAGGTCGGACTGAAGCCGACGGATCGCGGCGCTCAGCGCCACGGCGGTCGTGAAACAGTCGCCGTCTTCAAAGGCGGGATCGCTCAGCAAGACCGCCTTGTCAGCGCCCATCGCGAGGCAGGTGCGCAAGGCCTCCTCCGTTTTCTGCGCCGCATGCGGGCGTAGAGACAGCACTGTGACCTCGCCCCGCCCCTGGCGCTCCTTAATCCGAAGCGCTTCCTCGACAGCAAACTCATCGTACGGATTCACAACGAAGCTCAGGTCGGCCCGGTTGATGTCAAGCCCATTCGCCAGGATATGAAGTTTGGATTCGGTTGCAGGGACCTGTTTGACACAGACGAGGATCTTCATCTCACAATCCTTGATAGCGTGGTCCTCCTCGGCTGGGGCGCGGCAAATATAATGCAATCGCCCCATCTCGCAAATGATGCACCCGGCTCATTCCCCCCGAAAGGCTGGCCGGCGTAATTTATCAGTAAAGGGGAAGGTGCCCCTCGGCTTTGCTCGCAGGTTGATATCCGAGAGAAAGGCCTTATCTAAAAGCAGGCGGAGGCGTGGTGAGAGGAACACTCGAGAAAAGGAGGTCAAGTGAAGAGGCGGTGAGCAGGCCCGGTCGGCCGGGAAGCCTAAAACCTCTCCGAGACCCCCACACTAGCGCGAAGCTCTCAAGGAACCAGCCTCCGCCTATCTTAGCTCGTCATTGGGGCAGTAGCGAGCTTGCCAGAGACACTCGCTAACCCTGCCGACGTGCACACGTCGTCCCAGCCCGCGCAAAGGTCG
>JACPXA010000035.1 GCA_016196785.1 Elusimicrobiota bacterium | reverse complement strand
TGGGCCGTTGGAGGTGGTCTACCACTACGAGGCAATCCGCGCCAGGCTCACTCGGCGGGCAATCGAGCAAGGGCCGTTGACGCTCTGGCGGTATTGGGATCTGCTCCCCGTAGAATCCCGCGAGCTCGTGACCATCCAGGAAGGATTCACCCCCTGCTGGCAGGCCAGGAATCTCGGAGAGGCACTCGGCCTCAAGCAGTTATATCTGAAGAACGACTCGGTGAATCCCACGTTTTCTTTTAAAGACCGCGTGGTCTCGGTGGCCTTGACCCGGACCCGAGAATTGGGGTTTGCCACGGTGGCCTGCGCCTCCACCGGGAACCTGGCAGGGGCAGTGGCCGCCTATGGGGCGGTGGCCCGGCTACGCACGTTTGTGTTTATCCCGGCGGACCTCGAACCGAGTAAGATTTTGGGGATGGGAATCTACCAACCGACAATCATCGGGGTACGGGGCAATTACGATCAGGTGAATCGGCTCTGCGTGGAGGTGGCGGATCTGATGAAATGGGCATTCGTCAACGTGAACCTGCGTCCCTACTACGCGGAGGGATCGAAAACCCTCGGCTTTGAAGTCGCGGAACAGCTGGGGTGGCGGGCGCCCGACCATTGCGTGGTGCCTGTGGCGAGCGGCTCCCTCCTCACCAAGATCTATAAAGGGCTTCAGGAGTTTCAACAGCTTGGGCTTATCCCCGAACATCGGACCCGGATGTCGGCGGCGCAGGCGACCGGCTGTGCGCCGGTGGTGGCCGCGTGGAGGGAAGATTCGGATATCATTAAACCTGTTGAGCCGCACACGATTGCCAAGAGCCTGGCCATTGGGAATCCAGCGGATGGCTACTATGCCTGGAAGATTATTAAAGACACCCAGGGGGTGGCTGAGGAGGCGAGCGACGGCGAGATCCTCGCAGGGATCCGTCTTCTCGCCCAGACCGAGGGGGTATTCACTGAAACCGCCGGCGGGGTCACGGTGGCGGTGTTGAAAAAGCTTGCCAGCTCTGGTAGAATTCACCCAGATGAGCTGACTGTCGCCTACGTGACGGGTAATGGGTTTAAAACGCAGGAGGCGGTTGTCAAACACGTGAGCCAGCCAGTGGTCATTGAGCCGGCGATCGCCGCCTTCCGGGCGGTCTACGAAGAGCTGACGGCTGAGTTAGTCCAACGATAGGAGGAACGTATGCCGGCCAAGGTTCGAATCCCAGCCCCCTTGCGAAAGTTGACGAAGGACCAGGCGGTGGTGGAATGTCCGGGGACCACTATCGAAGAGCTGATCCTGAACTTAGAGAAGTCCTACCCCGGCGTCCGTGAACGGATCTGCGACGAAACAGGACAAATTCGACGGTTCATTAACGTCTTTGTGAACGGGGAAGATATTCGGTTTAAAGACGGCGCCAAGACCAAGCTCCAGGAGGGCGCCGAGGTGTCCATTATTCCGGCCATCGCCGGGGGCCAGCCTCTTTTGGCGAGGTGCTGAGGGGTGCCCAAAAAGGCGTTGGAGCTCATTTTCCCCCAGCACCTCATTAAGGAACCGGTCGTCTACCAGATGTCCAAGCGGTATGAGGTGGTCTTTAACATCCGCCGAGCCAAGGTCACGACCAAAACCGGGGAGATGGTCTTAGAGTTGGAAGGGGAGGAGTCAGCGTTGAACGGGGCGATGGAGTGGCTGAAGACCAAGGGGGTCAAGGTCGAGCCGATTACGCACGACGCGGTGGAAGGGTAATCGGCCTCGCTTCACAAGCGACGTTCGGGCTAGCATTCAGAGTGCGGTTGTGAACCGGGCCCTCCCTCTCGAAGATCCCGACGCGGAACTATTCCGGCAAGTCGGGGCAGGCGACGGAGCGGCGTTTGAGCGGTTGTTGGATCGATACCAACGACCGCTTTTTAATTTTCTCTACCGGTTTGTGGGCGCCCGTGAAGAGGCCGAAGACCTCGCGCAGGACACGTTCCTTCGAGTCTATCGGGCGGCGCCGACCTATGCCCCGCGGGCAACCTTCCGTGCTTTTCTCTATCAGGTTGCAGCCCATCTCGCGATCAACGCCCAGCGGCGCAAACGCGTGGTGCGGTGGTGTTCATTGGAATGGCTCCAAAGCTCACCGGACGGTCGGGTGAATGAGTTTCCAGACCCCAACGCGATCCAGCCCGAGGCCGCGGTGGACCGGCAAGAGCTGACCAAGCAGCTGCTCGCGGCGCTTCAACGGCTTCCACCGCTTCAGCGGATTGCGTTCCTCCTGGCCTATACTCAGGATTGTCCTACCGCGGACATCGCTCAGGTACTGAAGAAATCCGTCTCTGCGGTTGAGGCGCTCCTCTTTCGCGCCCGCACCACCCTCCGCGCGACGTTGGCTCCGTCTCTTCCGTCCGCCGCCAACCGGTCTCAACACCCTGATAGCTTGAGCGATTAGTTCCAACAGATGTCATTCCCGCGGAAGTCCTTCGACAAGCTCAGGATGGTGAGCGGAGTCGAACCACGGGAATCCAGGATTTTCATGTAACCACCGCACGCACCGCACCAGCAAATCAGGCCCTCCAAACCCCCCAGGTTTAAGTAAGAGGCGGGGGACGTAGTTGCCTTTCTGCCTTTTCATGGGAGAGGTTGGCCGGCAGGCAACGACCCCGGGGCTGACCGGCGCTTCGATGGTCAGATGGTGGATCCCCAAGGCTCGACACAGGTGTGAAGCGGTGTCCCCCCCGATCAGAATTACCGCCTGAGGCTGGAGGCGATGGATGGCGGTCAGCGCCTGCTGGACCAACGTGGACAGAACGGCTGAAGGTGAGAGACGGCGGGACGGTGCGCTGACCACATGAACCCCCGGATGGCGGAGTTTGTTGAGGTGTTGAAGTTGGGCTTTTGTCGTGGGATGCCGCGAACCACTCAGGATCAGTATTGGGGAGACCGCAGAAATCGTCATCCCCGCGCAAGCGGGGATCCAGGGGTTCTTGTGGACTAGATGCCCGCTCCCCGATTCCACCCTTCGGGGACAGGCTTCGCGGGCATGACGAACCTGGAGGCGCCTGACGCGAACGCGACGAGATTGCACTAGGAGCGTGAGCAGTTCCTCCAGCAACCCCGCCGCTCCCGCCACAGCAAGCGGATGATTCGCTGAGAGGTACTCCGCGAGGTTTCGCAGCTCCGCTTGGGAGACACAGTCGTACACCAAGATCCTAGGCCACGCTCG
>JACPXA010000018.1 GCA_016196785.1 Elusimicrobiota bacterium | reverse complement strand
CGCATCGTGGAGGGGATCCGGGACGAGGGCGCGGCGGGCGAGGGCGAGGAGGACGTCAACCAGCTCCGCGACATGGCCTTCGAGGCGCCCGTCGTGCGCCTGGTCAACCTCCTCGTCGAGAACGCCGTGACCGCGGAGGCATCAGACATCCACATCGAGCCGTTCGAGGACGCCCTTCGCGTCCGCTACCGCATCGACGGGATCCTGTTCGACCAGGAATCGCCGCCGCGCCGGCTCCAGGCGGCGGTGACCTCGCGGATCAAGATCATGGCCGAGCTGAACATCGCCGAGCGGCGGCTCCCTCAGGACGGTCGCTTTCGAGTCACCGCAGGGAAACGCACCGTGACCGATCTTCGCATGAGCACCATGCCAGCGATGTATGGCGAAAAGGTAGTCCTCCGCATCCTTGGCAAGGGGGAGCTCCAGAGTGACGTGACCAAACTGGGGTTCGAGCCTGAGCATGCCCTACCGGCGGTCCAACTCGCCCTCAAGACCCCGAGCGGAATGATCCTCCTGACCGGGCCGACCGGGTGCGGCAAATCCACAACCCTCTATACGATGATCAACCAGATCAACAAGCCGGATGTGAACATCCTGACGGTGGAGGACCCCATTGAGTACAACCTGGCGGGGATCACCCAAGTCCAGGTGCATCCTGCCATTGGGCTTACCTTTGAAACGGTCCTGCGGGCCTTTCTCCGCCAAGATCCGGACATCATCCTCGTGGGGGAGATCCGCGATACAGAAACCGCGATCATTGCCGTCAAGGCCGCGCTCACCGGCCACCTGGTCCTTTCGACCCTGCACACCAATGACGCCCCCTCCACCGTGATCCGCCTGGTGGACATGGGGGTAGACCCGTATCTTGTGGCCGCGGCGGTCCGGCTGGTGGCCGCCCAGCGGCTGATCCGCCGCCTGTGCCCCCACTGCAAACAGCCTGGCACCTTGACCGAGGATGACCGAGCCCGTCTCTCGGAAGAGGAGATTGATACGCTCAAGGCGTTCTATCGCCCCAAAGGCTGTGCGGAGTGCAACCAGATCGGCTATCGAGGGCGAATCGCGGTGTTTGAGGTCATGCCAGTCGCCACCAAAGAGATGAAACGAGCGATCTCTGACCTAGCGAGCCAGGCCGAGATTGAGAACCTCGCCAAGAAAGAAGGGATGCGAAATCTACGAGCCTCCGCGATCGCGCTGGTGAACGAAGGGGTGACCTCACCGGACGAGGCCTTCCGCCTCATCACCGCGGAATAGAACTCATCCCGAAACCATGCTTGGTCAGCGAAGCCTCGGGGGGCGCGCCGAGGCCAGGAAGGCGAGCGACGGCATACTTGACGACGGAACGGTCTGCCGAGCGAGCCTGACGCCGCCGCAGGCCGCCCTCCCGAGGCTGCAGCCCGAGGAGGGTTTTGGGATGAGTTCTAAGGGTCTTTGATGTGGACATGGTGGTTCAAACGGTTCAAATCTCTATACCATCCTCCCGCCTACCCCTCGGTTGACGCCCTGCTAGGCCAAATTGAGGAGATCCCCCTTGCTGACCAGCCGCAACTACTGGACAAGACAGATGCCTTCCCGGAGGTCGAGGCCCTAGAGGTCTTCCTGCGGGTGTTGGAGCGGCCGCAGCGGATGTTGGGACTCCAAGCGGTTCGCAAGGCCGTTGAACGAAGCCCCCGCAACGCCTGGACGGTCCTGTGGGTGGCGATCCACCACACCGATCAGTGGGTCCGCCGATCAGCGATCATGGCCCTCACCCACCTTCGGGACCCACGGGCGGTCCCAGTGCTGGCAGGCGCCCTAAAGGACGAGAGTCTATTCGTCCGTCAAATTGTGGTGCGGGGCCTGGGACAGCTCGAGCTGCCACACTGTGTACCACCGCTCCTCGCGGCGACCCATGATCCTAATGCGGAGGTCCGCCTCGAGGCGCTGCGTGCCCTAGCGATTCACTACGATACGCGGATTTCCGAACGGCTGATTGAATTGCTGAACGATCCAGAACGCCGCGTGGTGCACCGTGCCGCCCACCTGTTAAACGAGCGGGAAGAGCCGAAGATTCTCCCGCTCGTGGGTGCCGCGCTCCAGATCCTGTCGCCGGAGGTCCAAGACCTCGCCCTGTTGGTGTTCGCCTATCACGCCGCGCTGGCCAGGACGGCCACCCTTCTACCCTTCATGGATACCGACCACCGACCGCTTCGCCTCTGTATCGTTAGAGAACTCGCCACGCGGACTGATGAGGCCTCACTCCTCGGCCTCCGCCAGGGGCTGTCCGATTCTAGCTCTGAGGTGCGGGACGTGTGTTTTTCTGCCTTCGCTGAGCGCAACGATGTCGTGGCGGCAGAGATGCTAGGCCAATGCCTAGCGGCGGCCGATCAGGATCTCCGATCCCGTGCCGTAAAGGCGCTCGGTCAGATGGAGGTGGCAGAAGCCAGCGAGATCCTCACGGCGGCGCTGTGGGATGAAAGCGAGCAGATCCGCCTTGCGGTCACGACGACCCTGGGGCAGCGGAGCGCGACCCCACACCGGGGGTGGCTCCTCCAAGCCCGTCGAGATTCCTCACCGCAGGTGCGCCGGCAGGTGGTGCGCGTCCTTGCGACCCTCCGGGGCGAGTGGGTGACGAAGCTCCTCCTGGAGTTGAGCGAAGATCCCGACCCTACGGTGCAGTACCCGGCGCTGCGCACGTTGATCGAACAACACGTGCTAACCCCTGCCCTCCTCGAGCCGTATGCGAGTATCCTCACTCGGACGATGACCGATGAGGCGGAGTTCTCCCCCTCCGTGCGCAAGGAGTGTGCCCGCCTCCTGGGGAGTTCTAAAACCCCAAACGTCCTCACCCCTTTGATTTACGCCACGCAGGATCCCGACATGTTCGTTCGACGAGCCGCCGTGGAAGGGCTGGCTGCCTATGGGGGCGGACCGGCGTGGGACACGCTGACCGAAATGGTGGAAACCAAAGATCCCCACATTCTTGGGACCATCGCCCTCGCCTTGGGCCGCCCCGGCGACCGGCGGTCCGCCGAATTCCTCATTCGGGCGGCAATCGAGTTGACCGGTCCCGTGGCCAAAGAGGCGAAGCAGCTCTTGATTCGGCATGGTTTCTTTACCCTCGAAAAACTCATCGAATACTTGCGACTGAACGGGGGGCGGATCGATGACTTGGTCCGCGAGGGATTCACCATCCCGAAGGCCACCGAGGCTCGCAAGGAACACGTGGATGACGAGTTCATCGCCCGCATCATCCAACGGATCAAAAGCGGGAATCGCTCCATCCGAAGATTCACGCTGGAGCAGCTCCAAGGGGTCCAAGACCCGCGCCTCATCGAGCCGGTCACCTGGTGCCTGAAGGATGACGATTCGGACATCCGCCAGATGGCGATCGGTATCCTGGCCCGCTTCCTAGCCTATCCCGGCGTGTTTGAATGCCTCAGAGACATCATTTTCGATGCGGATTCCTCAGTGGGAAAAATCGCCATTGACGCCTTAGGAACCGCCCGAGAGCGCCGGGCCGTCCAACCGCTCCTCAAGGCGCTCCGCACCCGTTCTCTAGAGCGGCGTGCCTCCGTCGCCCTCCGCCGCATTCACGACAAGAAGGGCATTGTCTATCTCCGCCGCCACATGGAACATCAAAAATTCCTCGCTGCGCTCCGGAAACAAGCGATTGAACGCGCCCTCCAGGCCTCCGCCGCTAAGAGCCTTCGCAAGCAAGCGGAAGAAGAGCGGGCGCTCGCCGCCCGTTAGTCTCACCTTGGACTGAGTAATTTTACTCAATGGACTGAGTAAGAGATTGACCCCGTTGCCGAGATATGTTATCCTGAAAGAAAGACAATGAAAGAGATCGAGCGAGCCCTGGTTGATCAGCTCATGCGGCGATTGATGGGATCCCCCAATCTGCTGCAACTGGTCGTGGGCCCACGACAGGTCGGGAAGACCACTGCGTTACAGCAAGTGTTGCGGAAATGGGGGGGACCCACGCATTATGCCTCCGCGGATCTTCCCTCACCCCCTGACGCGCTGTGGATTCAAGCGCAGTGGGAGGTCGCCCGGCAGGAAGCCAGGGAGCACAGGAAACGAACCCTGCTGGTCCTCGATGAAGTGCAAAAAATCCCCCGGTGGTCAGAGGTTGTCAAGGCGCTGGTGGATGAGGACCGTCGGGCCTCGGCGTTGGTCCGAGCGGTCCTCTTGGGATCCTCATCCCTGCAAATTCATCGAGGCGCTGGGGAAAGTCTAGCGGGACGTTTTGAAATCCATTTTTGTCCCCATTGGTCCTGGCCGGAGTGTCGGGACGCGTTTGGTTGGACCCTCGACCAATGGCTGTTTTACGGGGGGTATCCCGGGGCCGCCCGACTCACGCGGGCCTTCGATCGCTGGGCGCAATACCTCTCGGAGTCGCTCATTGAGGCGGTGCTTTCCCGAGATGTCCTTCAACTCGTATCGG
>JACPXA010000239.1 GCA_016196785.1 Elusimicrobiota bacterium | reverse complement strand
TGATGCACTACTTCGCCGAACGCAACCTCGCGCCCAAGCCGATCCAATGGAGCTACACCTCCACGAGGCTTCGCAAACATTTTCCATCGCCGCTTGACCAGAAACCAGTCTTGTGTACCGCATGAAAAACCCAGGGCGAATTCATCGCCGCGTGTACTAGGCCATAATTTTCCCGATGTGTAAAGCTATTCCACCTCCGAGGTGGAGACACTACGCAGTTCCTGAATCCTGGCTACGATGAGCACTTACCACGTCGGTAAACGAGGTCTTGCACAAACCTACCTTTCAGGTAGGATTGTGCAGGATGCGCAAAGGGCCGCGTACGTTCCAATTTCTCGTCGGTGCCAAAGGACTGACTCGGTTCGGTGGACTCAGTCTCTTGCACCAGTTTTGCAACTCGCTGGGCTTGCGACGCTTCCTCCAGACCTACGTCCCGTGGCCCCGCTATCTCCACCGGAGCTACCATCCGGTCGATTTGTTCCTGGCGCACCTCTTCGCGATCGTGGCGGGGCTGGGACGGATCGAGAACACCCAATCGCTGCTCCACAACGGCCTGATCCCGCCGATTCTGGGGCTGCCCGACTTCCCGCACCGCGATACCTTGCGGACGTTCCTGTGGCGGTTCGACTCCCAGACGCTGCGCAGTCTGGAAGCCGTGCACGACCGCTTCCGCACCGAACTCTTCCAGCGCCTGGGCCTGCGCTACGACGCGATCGTGGATGCCGATACCACGGCGTTGATCACGTACGGGTCCCAGGAGGGTGTGGCCCTCGGCTACATCCCCAAGCGACGCCATCGGCAGGGCTCCTACGCCCCGATCCTGGCCAGCGAAGGCCACAGCGGCCTGTCGTTGGGGGCGCAGCTGCGTGCCGGCAATGTCCACGCGGCGACCGGGAGCTGGCCGTTCCTGGCCGCGCAGCTCGACAAGCTGCCCAGGACGGTGGCGGCCTCGCGGACGCGAGTGCGGCTCGATGGGGCGTTCTACGACCAGGAGATCGTCCAACCGCTCGACGGGAAACGGGTCGGCTACTGCATCGTGGCTCACATGACGCAGCCGCTCAAGGACCGGATGGTCGCCGCCTCCTACCACGAGTTCCGGGAGGGCTGGGAGGCCGCCGAGTTTCCCTATACGCCGTTCCACTGGCAGCAGACCCACCGCTTCGTCGCCGTGCGACGGCCCGTCACCCACGAGCCACTCGAGCGCCAGCAACAGCTGTTCACCTTCAAGCGCTATACCTACCATCGGGCCTTGGTCACCAACTTGGCATTGACCTCCGAAGCGGTCTACCGCTGCTACGGCAACCGGGCCTTCCAGGAACTCTTGCTGCGCGAGTTCAAGCACGCGTATCATCTCGCCGCCATTCCCACTCGGAGCTTTTGGGCCAATGCGACCTACCTGGAACTCATCCTCTGGGCCTACGATATCGTGTTGGCGTTCCAACGGCTGTGTCTGCCTCCCGAGGTCCAACACTGGAACGTCGGCACCTTGCGTCGCGAGCTGTGGTGGCTGCCCGCCGAGTGGGTCCGTCGCGGCAACCGCAACTATCTCAGGATTCCGGCCAAGTACCCGCATCCCGATCTCCTGGGCCGGATTCAACGTGCGGCTTCCCGAGTCAAGCCGCTCCTCTGAGTCGATCTGCAAATACACGCTGTCGCTGTCTCGTCGAGGACCGATGAAAATGGGGCATTCTTAGCCGTTATTCAGGATGTAGTGAAGCGCCACATGGTAAGCATGGTTCTCGACCTTCTTGCTGAATCCGTTGGTTAGCCTCGTAAATCGCCGCATCCCCATCCGCATGGTGAGATTCTGCCGCTCTGCGAAGCTCGTTGAGACATGCTTAAGATCAGGCTTGCCCTGAATCGTGGTGGCCTGAATCGCCAAGCACACGGCAGGGCTGTAACGTACTTCTTGAGGCTGTGGGTCGTTACCGTAAATCTTCGTCAACATGGCAAAGTCAATCTCAGACCCAAAGGCTCCTTCGACCGCTTCCAAGTAGACCCTGTGTCCATCCGTCGTAAGCTGAACCCGATTTTTGAGGCGGCTGGCTAAGTCCAGCATGAAAGCAGTTCCAGCGGTCAAGTTTCGCTCCGCAACGAGCCAGGTTGGAACCAGCTTGGTATCCGCACAGATCGCCGTCCACGTCCAGACGTTCCCATAGCCAAACTTCCCCTGTTTCGCCTTCGGGACGTTCTTCTCTTTGGCATAGCAGAAGCTCCAAATCTCGTCGCATTGAATCCGCTTACAAGGGAGATTGCGGAGCGTCTTGTTCTGATACGCCTGACAGGCACGGCCAATTTCCGGCAAGAGTTTAAGAACCGTGTTAAAAGCTACGTCGCATATTCGCGCTGTGGCGCGAAGGGAGTTACCTTCAACAAGGGCTGAAACGATTTGTGCGCGTCGTGCAGTATCAAGTTTGTTCATGGGCTTATTATACTTGACCTGCTCAAGCAATGCAAGCATTATTTTTATTAAAATTTAATTCTTGCTAGCAGGCATACTATACGCTATACTTCATATGCGTGCAACAACTTTCAACCAGGAGGGTCGGCATGGCGGAGGAAGGTAAGTCTATTCAGTCTCTAGGTGGCATCGCAAGAGCAGAGAGTTTGAGCGAGGTACAACGACAGGAAATCGCAAAGAAAGCTGCCGAGGGACGCTGGAAGCTTCCGAGAGCGCTTTTTGGTTCTCCTGAGCACCCCCTCAAGATCGGGAGCGTAGAAATCCCCTGCTACGTGCTCGAAGACAACAGACGGGTTCTGACTCAAAGAGGAATGGTCACGGCTTTAGACATGGCGAGAGGTAGTAGCGGTGGGACGGGTGGTGACCGTTTGGCTAAATTCGTTGAGGGAGATAGACTTAAGTCATTTGTTTCAAAAGAGTTACAGGGTGTGACCTCAAACCCAATCAAATTCCTCACACCTAGCGGCAGTACAGCCTATGGATATGAGGCGACAGTCCTAGCTGATATTTGTGACGTCGTCTTATCGGCTCGAAAGGCCGGGCTACTTCAAAAACAGCAGGGACATATCGCAGTGCAATGTGAAATCCTTGTGAGAGGATTCGCCCGAATCGGCATTATCGCTATGGTGGATGAGGCCACCGGCTATCAAGAAGTTAGAGACCGACAAGCTCTCCAGAAAATCTTGGACAAGTATTTGACCGACGAATGGGCGAAGTGGAGCAAGACCTTCCCCGACGACTTTTACCGTGAACTCTTCCGACTGAAGGGGCTGGAATATCCGAGTGGGAAAGGGCAGCAACGCCCTGGCTACGTGGGGCATTGGACAAATGATCTCGTCTACAAGCGGCTAGCCCCAGGAGTGTTGACGGAACTGAAGAAGAAAAATCCCCGCTTAATGTCTGGCAAACGTGCCAGAACATTTCATCAGCATTTCACTAGGGACTATGGACACCCCGAACTCAAGCAACATCTATCCAATGTGATCTTCTTGATGAAGACGTGCGTCACGGATGAGGAGTTTAAAACACGACTCGACAAGGTTGCGCCCAAGCATGGCGAAACCCCTTTACTGAATCTAGACTATGGCGTCTAGGGGCTCTTAGCCTTCCATCGTGTCTTAGCAGCTTGCTTGGCAATCGCCTGCCGACGAGCAGCAGAGAGCTTAGCCGCCCTCGCCTTCCCACCTTTTAGACCGCCTTTACGTCCAATTTGAGCTAAGTATGTGGACACTAAGGAAGGAATAGGCTTTAACTCTGATTCTTCCGTGGAAAGCCGCACGACCTCTGCCGCTAATCGGTTTGGGTCTTTTGGCATCTTGCTTGAGCGCTTCATGCATCTATTATGCCCAAGCAAGTTAAGTCTGTCTAGAGGGCTTCAGAATCAAATTGAGTCACTACCCGTTGTCGAGAACAGTTGACGCCAGCCCAAATCCACGCTACTATCATTTCCTCGTCGAGAAACGCACTGGGTGGTTTGTTCTGACATCTGATTTCTGTCCTTTGCGATCTGTCGTTTCGGGGGCGTAGCTCAATTGGTTAGAGTGGCGGCCTGTCGAGCCGTAGGTTGCGGGTTCGAGCCCCGTCGCCCCCGTTTTTGACCTGACGGAAGTCGTTATCTTCCAAGAGATAACGGCCTCGTCTTTTTCAGGGACTCGCAACTGTAACCAGATCGTAACCGTGCAGCGTTATCGTGCCCAACACTGATTGCCACTGCACCCATCGTCTTGGTTCCGCGCCATCAGGGACTGTGATACAATGTGTGCGATGTCCCCTCCTTCGCAAGTGGCGAAAAGTGCCGGCGAGACGTCCAGGGTACCCCGCGCGCTTTCTTAGATTCACTGACCACTGATAAAGTACGTCAGGGGAAAAGAGCGGCGGGCTGTCGAGCAAGTGCGGATACGGGAAAAGGGGTCTTGTCATGAAACATCGATGGCGGTACCTGGTGGCAGGCGTTGGCGTCATGCTGATGGCGTCGGGATGCGGGATGACGACCATCGAAGATGGCCAGGCTGGCGTGAAAGGCGAGCTGGGCAAGATTGCCGATCAGCCACTGGGGAGCGGCTGGCACTGGTACCTGCCCATGTTTGCGTGGATTGAAACGTGGGAGGTCAAAACCCAAGAACTAAAAGAGACAGCCAGCGTCCCCTCCTCGGAGGGCCTCATCTCGCAGCTGGATATCTCCGTACTCTACAACGTGCCCAAGGACAAAGTGGTCTTCGTGCGGAAGATGACGG
>JACPXA010000227.1 GCA_016196785.1 Elusimicrobiota bacterium | reverse complement strand
GAGCCGCTTGCGGTCCACCGGCCTGCCGACGACAGCCTGTAACGAGATCGCTCGGTGGATCAGCGACGGGGGAATCTCATTATTCACGTTGATCCCGATCCCCACGATCGCCCATTGGAGGCAATTCCCCTGAATCCCTATCTCTGTCAAGATGCCACAGACTTTCTTCCCTTCAACGAGGACATCGTTCGGCCACTTAATGGCCGGACGCAGATCAGTCACCTTAGCAATCGCGTCAGTAACCGCCAGCGAAGCGACCAACGTCAACTGCGGGGCCGCCGCGGGGAGAATCTGGGGCCGTAAGACCAAGGAACACCACAGGCCACCCGGCGGTGACGCCCAGGACCGTCCTAACCGTCCCCTCCCCTTTCGCTGCCGCTCAGCGATCACCAACGTCCCTTCCGAAGCCCCGGCATCGGCTAACCGCTTGGCCTCACTCTGCGTTGAACCAATCACCGCAAACGCCTTGACCTCTTGCCCGAATCGGCACCTCATCTGTGAACGGGCGAGTATCTATTCTGAGACTGGCGAAAATAGTCTTTCGCCAGTCTCATTCTCATGCAGCAGTTTCCGGCGGATCGTTTCCCCCGCCCCGCCTTCGAAGAGCACATTGTCCGGGATCACGATGGCCGCCCGGCCATGCTGCTTGTTGGGAGTGGTTATTCATAGCGATTCATGGTAAACTTATCATGTGAAGCGAAAGACTCTCCTATCGACAAACCCCTATCTCAAAAACCGGCGCAAGTATCGGAAAGCTCTTCTGATTAATGTGGCCTCTTCCACGGCCATTGAGACGGGATGTCTTTCTGCTGCGCTTCGCGTGTTGAAATCCAAGAGTCACCACCTCAAGAAAGCCGCTTGAGCGTCCGCTCGATAACCAATCCGATCACTGTCTCCATAGGCTCATAATCCCGCTTCATGCCGGCCTGGATGGCCGCGAAGTAAGCGGATTTTAATTTTCCCGAAATTCCTCTAAAATCGAGCAGCGGCAGATTGGCTTGCAGCGCCATCAGGGTGGTCAGTAACCGAGCGACACGTCCATTGCCTTTGGTTTTTTCCCGACAGGGCGTACACTCGGTTAAAACAGTATCCTCGAATTCACGCATCAACTCAGGAATGTGCAGGGCCATCGAAAACACAAATCCGGTCTTGCTCAAGTTGACCTTGCGGTATTGGCCAGCCCAGGGATAGATGTCTGCCAACCATAGTTGATGCATGCGGCGAACATCTTCAGATTTAAATCGATGGTCTTGGGCGTACGTTTGAACAAAGCTATCGGTGGCCTTTTGCAGGGCTTGTTCCTCGACATCGTCCATGGCCGCTTTTTTTCGGATGCCCAGCAGATTCTTCAATACTTGTTTCTGTGAACCCGGCTCGAACTGCGCCTCCGGCAAGTCTGATGTGTCGTAACGGTCTTTCATCTAACCCCAATCCGCCAAGCAAACCCGGGCAAGTCAAGCTTCTGGCCCCGCTTCCTGTTTTTGGGTCTTCCGGTTTTAGTGCGGGTGAATTGCATGGGTTTTACGGCACTTCGATGAAGGACGTGGGCACCTTGAGATTCTCTTTTTGGACCAGCGTGATCAAACCGCGGCGGGCCGCCTCGTCCATCGCCTGGAGCAGCCGCTCCCGTTCGCCGGCTTGCCGCGCGAGATCCTGCAGAGTGCGAAAAGGGGTTGTGACACGGAACCCCATCTGGCTTTCCGTCTCTTCCGGCTGAAGCGTTCCCCTATGCAGGACGCAGCCTTCCGGGATGCGCTTGCGGAAACCTGGAGGAACCGTGAGGTGCACTTTCATGGGAAGATAGTCCGCCAGTTCGTGAAACATCGCCGCCGACTCATGCGAGATCGCCGCCTGAAATTCTCCCTTTTGACTGCGGCTCCAGAGAGACCAGCGCACGAGATCTTCCCAACGGCTTCCCGGGAAATTCCGCAGGCGGAAAATACCGCGTTCAATCAGGAGCCAATTCCCACGCTCCCTGTGGTAATGCTGGAGTCGCTTGTAATAGCCGGCGCTGTTGGCTTGCCGGGCCGTGAAGTAGCCCGCCTGGCTGGAGGCGATTTCAAAAAGCCGGTTGTAGTTCTCTGAGGGATCGTTTCTCATGCAAATAGGTTACATTAAATGTAACCTATTTGCAATAAAACTTATTCTATACCTCGTAGAGTAGATTTTGAAGCCTGGCACCGGAAAGAGAAGTCTAAGGCGGCGGCGGAATGGGTGAGCTGGCCAACCGAGATCCGTTCCACCCCTAACCGGGCGATGGCTCGAACGTTGCTCAGGGTGACCCCTCCCGACACCTCAATCATAGGCCGGGGACAGACCTCAATTCCATAAGAGGTCTGTCCCCATTCCACTTTCCGGGGTCTGCGGTGCGCCTGGATCCAACGAACCGCCTTCCCAAGGTCTTTGCCTGACAGGTTATCCAGCAGAATGATATCCGCCCCAGCCTCCAACGCGACACGGACCTGAGCCAACGTCTGGGCTTCTACTTCAATCAGGCGTGGAGGACGTAGGTTTCGCCGCAACCGCTGTAAGGCGTCGGCCGCCTGTTTGCCTAAGAGTGCCCAATGGTTATCCTTCACGAGGACCATAGCGGATAAATCATCCCGATGGTTCCAACCTCCCCCGCAACGGACTGCGTAGCGTTCAAGGGTGCGCCATCCAGGGGTGGTTTTCCGCGTATCGTAGACCTTGGCCCCTGTCCCTCGAACGGCTTGCACAAATTGGTGCGTCAGGGTTGCAATCCCTGACAGCCGACTCAAAAAGTTCAGCGCGGTTCGTTCTCCAGCGAGGAGCGTCTTGGCCGGGCCGTGCAGTTGAGCAACGACCTGGTCTCCCCTGACTCGCTGGCCGTCGCGGCGGCGCCAATGCACGACGCAATGCTGATCCAGGGTCCGAAAGACCGCGCTCACGATCGCCCGCCCGCACAGAATCCCCTCCTCCTTCGCCAGAATGACTCCATCTGCCATGGTGCGCGCTGGGATGAGCAAGCGGGTCGTCACGTCCTCCCGTACCCGATCCTCCCGCACCGCCTGGAGCATTAAGGATTTCCATGCCCCAGGGATTCTCAGGCGCTCGTCGCGTGTCGGCGTCATGAGAGATCTTGAGCGGCTGGGAGACCGCCCCTGGCCACGCGAGGCTTTTTGACCGCCATCATGCCTTTGAGCTCAAAGAGTTTGTCCCGGATGACTGCGGCAAGCTCAAAATCGAGGCGCTCGGCGGCGTCCTGCATCTGCCGTTCGAGATCCTTGATGAGGTGTGGAAGGCTCTCCCGGGTGGCATAGCGAGCTCCATCTTCACGGATCAAGGTGAGCATGTTCTCCTTGGCCTTGTATTGGAATTCCTCGAGTTCCTGAATCGCCTTGACCACGCTGCGTGGGGTGATGTGGTGCGTCTCGTTATAAGCGACTTGCTTGTGACGCCGCCGATCCATTTCATCCAGCGCCCGGCGCATCGAGCCCGTCACGGTGTCTGCGTAGAGGATTACCTGCCCATGGACGTTGCGGGCCGCCCGGCCGCAGACCTGGATCAAGGTCGTTTCGCTCCGGAGGAACCCTTCTTTATCGGCGTCCAACACCGCCACCAACGACACTTCCGGGAGATCAAGCCCCTCCCGCAGGAGGTTGACCCCCACTAGCACGTCAAAGGTGCCTTTGCGCAAATCCTTCAGGATCTCAATCCTGGTCAAGACATCAATCTCTGAATGCAGATAGCGAACCCGTAACCCCTGTGCTGAGAGGTATTCCGCCAGGTCCTCCGCGGTTCGCTTGGTGAGGGTGGTCACCAACACCCGTTCCTTCTGGGCGACCCGCTGACGGATCTCCCGAATCAGGTCTTCGATCTGCCCCTGCGGGGGACGGATGGAGACGGCTGGATCCACCAAGCCGGTTGGGCGCACGATCTGCTCGACGATGACCCCCTTGGTCGTCTCAAGTTCATACGGTCCTGGGGTGGCTGAGACATAGATCACTTGGCGGACCAGGCTTTCAAATTCAGCGAACTTCATCGGCCGGTTGTCGAGTGCGCTCGGCAGCCGGAACCCGTAGTCCACCAAGGTCTGCTTGCGAGACCGGTCCCCCTCATACATACCGTTGAGCTGCGGGATGGTCACATGCGACTCATCAATGACCAACAAAAAATCCTCAGGAAAATAGTCAAACAGACAAAAGGGCCTTTCCCCCGGCTGCCGTCCTGACAGATGCCGTGAGTAGTTTTCGATGCCATGGCAGAACCCGGTTTCCCGCATCATCTCGAGATCGAAGCGGGTCCGCTGCTCAAGGCGTTGGGCTTCGAGCAGTTTCCCTGCCTGGCGCAATCCTTGAGTCCGTTGGGTGAGTTCCTGCTCGATAGCCTGGACGGCTTCATCCAACTGCGGTCGGGTCGTCACGAAATGCCGGGCGGGATAGATGTACACCCGTTCCTTCTCCTGCAAGGCCGCACCTGTGAGTGGATGAATTTCTGTGATCCGCTCAAGGACATCCCCCCAAAGCTGGACCCGCAGCGCGGTCTCGAGATAGGCCGGGAAGATTTCAATGGTATCGCCCCGAACCCGAAATTTGCCTCGGCTGAACTCCACGTCGTTCCGCTCATAGTGGAT
>JACPXA010000232.1 GCA_016196785.1 Elusimicrobiota bacterium | reverse complement strand
CCTGGAGGGCTAAGCCCCACCGTCATCCAGGTGACAGTCAATCGAGCGCATCCGGCCAGCCCCCCAGGCCCCCGCATCTATTTTGAACTCCCTCAAGGGGCGAGTGACCGAGACGTTCGTATCGTCATCGTTGACCAGTTGGGAGAACGGGAGATCTACCGCCAACGACACGCCCCCGGATCCAAGATTGATCTCCCGGTGGTCCTCCAGGGTCCCGGCAAGGCCCGTATCTTCCTCGACAACACCCTCATCTTAGAAAGACCGCTGTAGCGTTTGACAGCGGTACCGACGGTGAGATACAATACAGCATATCCAGAGGAGGCCCCCAGTGGCGGTTCGACTGCGGTTGCAACGCATCGGTAAGCCGCAACATCCGCACTATCGGGTGGTTGCGATTGATCAACGCGACAGGGTTGGTGGGGCGGCGTTGGAGGTGGTAGGGTACTATACCCCACGGACGAGCCCAGCGCCTCTTCAATTTAATGAGGCCAGGGTGCAGTATTGGTACGCCCGTGGCGCCGAGCCGAGTCAGACGGTCCATCGCCTCCTCCAGCGGGCGGGGATCTGGCAACGGCTCTCCCGAGTTTCCCCGCCGTAGCTCCCAAAGACTCAGCGAAAAACCGAGGACGTCGACCGAATAGAAGCGGGCGCGACCGAGGAGACCGATGAGCGAAATGCGAGAGTTGGTGATCTACATGGCCAAGGCGCTGGTGGATAGTCCTGATCAGGTTGATGCCAAAGAGGTGACGGGGGAGAAGGCCACGATCATTGAGCTCAAGGTCGCCGACAATGACCGTGGAAAGGTGATAGGCAAGGAAGGCCGGATCATTAAAGCGATTCGTATCATTGTCAATGCCGCTTCGGCAAAGCTCGACAAGCGGGCGACAGTAGAGATCATCGAATAAGGCAGCCGAGCGTGTGAGGGCCCATCATGCCGGCGATGGACGAGTCAGGGCGCTCGTCTTTTTTTTGTGCGAATAGACATTGTGACGTTGTTTCCTGGAATGTTTCAGGGTCCTTTCCGGGACAGCATCCTGAAACGGGCCCAGGCCCGGGGTCTCGTCAGAATAGCGGTGCATAACCTCCGTGACTTCGCCAGCGGTCGCCATCGCATCACCGATGAACGGCCCTATGGCGGTGGCGCAGGCATGGTGCTGAAGGCGGAGCCGGTGTATCAGGCCCTGCGTGCCCTGGGGGCGCGGCCGACCGTCCGCGCGGTTGGGCGTGCCCGATTGCAGGCGGTCCGCCCCTCGCCGTGGTGTGTGTATCTCTCACCGCAGGGACGGATCTTGACGCAGGCGACCGCAGAGCGGTTGACGACCCAGCGATGGTTGATTCTCCTCTGCGGGCATTATGAAGGGCTCGATGAACGGATGCTCGCCTTTGTGGATGAAGAACTTTCGATTGGAGACTATGTGTTGACCGGCGGGGAACTCCCAGCGATGGTCTTGGCCGATGCAGTCGCTCGACTCCTGCCGGGGGTGGTCAAGGAGCCTGCCTCAGTGGCGCAGGACTCTTTCCGCGGCGGCCTCCGCTTGGATTATCCCCAGTATACCCGGCCCGAGAACTGGCGGGGGGTCAAAGTCCCGAACGTCCTCCTCTCCGGGCATCATGCCCAGATTGCCCGCTGGCGTCAGGCCACTGCTCTCCTGGCTACCCGGGACAAGCGCCCTGACCTGTTGGAACGACAGCCCATGACTCCGCAGGAGCGCCGGTTGCTCCAGGGGGTTTCTCTCCGATGAACCCCTTGGCCGTGTTGGGAGTGTCGGCCTCTGCAAAAACGATTCCCACGTTTCGGGTGGGGAACGGCGTGCGGGTTGTGGTCAAGGTCGTAGAAGGTGAATCCGAGCGGCTTCAGCCCTTTGAAGGGACGGTCATCCGTCGGCGGGGCCACGGCCTGTCAGAAACCTTTACGGTCCGGAAGGTGTCTTTTGGCATCGGGATTGAACGTACCTTCCCCCTCCATTCCCCTCGACTGGAACGCATTGAAGTGCTTCGGCATGGCCGAGCCCGGCGGGCTCGGCTGTACTATGTCCGTCGGCTTTCTGGGAAGGCCGCCCGGCTCACCACGCGGGAAGAGGAACTTGGCGAGAAGCGAGCGGCTCAAGCTCCCGCTGAGGGGCCGATCCCAGAACGGGTCGTTTCCTGAACGACGCGACCTGTGAGGGCGATTCGACGACGCCTCGCGCATTGGCAGGCGGAACAGGAGAGTCGGTTGCTCCTCGCCTTCGACGATGTCTGGCGGCGTGCGTTTGGGCCCATGGTGGTGGGGGTTGACGAAGCCGGGCGGGGGCCCTGGGCGGGCCCAGTGGTCGCCGCAGCGGTGGTGTTCGAGCCGACTGAACCTCTCCTGGGGCTTCGCGATAGCAAACAGCTTACCTTCCACACGCGGGTTCAACTCGCTCACGTGATCCAGCAACAAGCCCTCAGCCTGGGGATCGGTGTGGTCCAAGCGGACGACATTGATCACCTGAATATCCTTCAGGCAACCTTCCAAGCCATGCGCGCCGCGCTCACACAACTCACCCTTCGACTTCGCGCAGAACATGCCCTCCAGCCCGACCTGGTGCTGGTTGATGGCTGGCCGATTCCAAAACTTCCTGACCGTCAAGTGGGGGTCATCCAGGGAGATACCCTGAGCGCCTCCATTGCGGCGGCTTCGATCCTGGCCAAGGTGACACGGGACCACCTCATGGAGCAGTGGGATGTGCAGTTTCCTGAGTATGGGTTTCGGCGACATAAAGGGTACGGGACGTTCAGGCACCGCACGGCGCTTGACCACTTTGGCCCTTCGCCGATTCATCGGCGTTCCTTCGCCCCAGTCCGTCGTTGGTGTCAACGCCCGAATGCGCTGTTTTTAGACGTCATTCCCGCGAAAGCGGGAATCCAGGCTGGGTAAAGGGGGTCGTTATGACCGAGGAACAGGTGTTGTCGCAAGGGTATCAGCTTGTCCGTCACGGCAACCTTGAGGCGGCTTCTCGCTATTTTGCCACGCTGGCTGAGGAAGAATCCCGGAGCGCCGAAGCCCATTTCAATCTCGGCAAGATTCTCTTTAAGCTCCAACGCCTCCCAGAGACCCGGACCGCCTTCCTGCGGGCGGTGGACTGCGGTCCCAGCCCGGAGGTCGTTCGAGGCATCCTCGAGGTGACCAACTGGCGCATGCTCGCCTCGCCGCGCTTTTTCAATTCCTCGCCCGCGTTCAGTCCGGATGGCCGGCAGGTGGTGTTCTGTTCGGGCCGTCGGGACGGCAATGGCGATGGGCAATTGGATGCCTTCGACCGACCAGGTATTTATCTCGTGGATCTTGAGACCGGCCACGAGCGAGAGCTGATCAGCGATGAGTACTACAACTCCTCACCAGGTTTTTCGCCGGACGGCCGAACGATCGTGTTCCTGTCCGCCCGCCAGGACACCAATCGCGATGGGATCCTCGACCATCGAGATGCCCCGGCGGTGTACCAGCTGGACCTCGAGACCGGGTGGGAAACCCCGCTCGTGGGGAGCGAGCGGTTGCCCCGGGTCCCCAGCGTGTCTCCTGATGGGAAGTCCGTGCTGTTCTGCGGCTGTAGTCAGGAAATGCCCGGGGACGACACGCGACGCTACTCGGTGGTGTCCATGTGTGACCGCACCACGCGGGCTGTGCGAGTGGTTACCGAAACCCCCTTTCACCATACCTATCCTACGTGGCACCCCAAGGGCGGTGCGGTCGTCTATAGCTCGTGGCGACAGGATACCAATAGGGATGGGGTCATTGACGAGCAGGACCACTCTGCGATCTTTTTTCGAGATTTAGTCACTAGCCAGGAGCGGTGCTTGGCGGATGATGAGCGTGGTTCGAATGCCTATCCGGCGTGTGCCCCGGATGGCGCCAGGGTCCTCTTTCTTGCCCGCCGTTCCCGTGAGGGCGGGACTGCCCCATCGGCCAATGCCGGCATCTATTGGGTCAGCGTGGACGGCCGGATGGAACGGGCCGTGGTGGATGACGTGGTGGACAATCGGTTTCCCGCATGGTCAGCCGATAGCCAGTGGATCCTCTTCCTGAGAAGTTGGTCTGGGAGCCACCGCACGCCCCGCTCCAACGTGGAATATCAACAGGGCAAAGGGCTCTACCGGGTCAGCGTGTCTGGCGGCGCAGTCCAACAGATTGTTTCGGACAAGTTCTTTGCGTCTCGGTTTTGTGCGCCGGCCCCCCAAGGGTCCAAGGTCGCGTACGTGTCCTGGCGCTCCAGGACCAACCGTGGGCTCTATCTAGCGGATACCGACCGTCTGCCCGAGCCCTCGGAACTTCGGCGCTTCATCGTTACGAACCTCTCGGATGAGGCGGTCGGTCTTTACTGAGCTTCGGATAAATAATGGATACGTTGGCTGAGCCGATTTTGGAGCGAGACGAGGAGCGAGGACGCCGGCGTACTAAGGAACCGCGGTACGACAAGGACGAGCGACAACGTCGCAGCCCAAAAGCGGCCAGCCCCTCCGGGGAGGCCCATCTTTGGCCGGCTGCGGCGTTGCTCCTCCTCGACGTATCCCGTTCCTTTGATACGCCTTCGTCGTCGCGCCTTGCAGCCGGCTCAAATCTTGGCCTCCAGCGTATCCATTATTTATCCGAAGCTCAGTAAGTGGTGCGGGAGGGTCGCGCCGGTACTGGGTTTTTTTGCCTTGGGTGCCTGTCAGCAGGTGGTCAAGCGCACGACCCCCAATATCCAGGTGCCCGAGCCGCTGGCGGTGCTTCCCTTAGCCAACGAGACGAACAGCCTGGATGGGGCGGTGCTGGTTCGCCGTTTGTGCCAGCAGGAAATGGAACACCGAGGTTTCCAGATGATGGATCTTGGGGTCGTGGACGCCAATCTGAGAGAGGCTGGGGTCACCGAGGGCGGACAGCTCGGGGCGCTGACCCCGCAGGCGATCGGGCAGGCCAATGAGGCGCAGGGGCTTCTCTATGGGACCCTCCTTGAGTTTGAGGATTGGACCCTGGGGTACTACTCCTGGCGGAAGGTCCGCGCTCGCTTCCGGCTTGTCGCGGCGGCGACCGGACACACCCTTTGGGAGAATGAGGACGACTACACTGAGCGGGCTATCGCCTTATCTGCGGATGAGGCAAAGAAGCGGGCGGCGGAATGGCTCGGTCGGTCCGTCGGCGAGAAGATCATCCAACGACACATGGCCCTTGAGTCGCAGAGGATGCTTGTGCGGGTGTTCCGGACGTTTCCCCGCAAGAACCAACATTAATTAAGGAGGAACCCGTGAATCGGTCGTACGTCTTATGTCTTGTCGGATTGGTGGTGGCAATGGGGGGCTGCGCGCCCCGAACGACGGTGAGGGAACGACAGACGATCAGCGTCAAAGAAACTAAACGGGTAACCAGCCGTTACACCGGCCCCAAACGCCGGGTCGGGATCGTCGCGTTTGAGAACAAAACGACCTACGGCCAACGGTTGGGATCGGCAGCGACCGATGTGCTCATTACGGAACTTGCCAAGACGGGCAAGTTTATCCTCGTCGAGCGGGAAAAGCTGCAAAAAATCCTGGAAGAGCAGCAGCTCCAACAGAGCGGAGCCATTGATCCCAATACCATCGTGAAGGTGGGACGCCTGTTAGGCTTGAACGCCATCATCACCGGTTCCGTGACCCAATACGGCACCAAGACGGAAGGGGCGGATTATCTGTTGGTCCGGAATAAGCGCTACATCGCCGAGGCAGGGGTGGACATTCGGGTGGTGGATGCCGAGACCGGTGAAATCCTCTATGCGGATTCCGGGAAGGGCATCGCCAAGAAAGCGACCGGCCAGGTCATTGGGTTAGGCACCAGCGGTGGCTTTGATGAGACCATGGAAGGTGAGGCCTTCCGCGCCGCCATTGTCCAGTTTGTGGATAACATCGTCTCGCAGGTGAATCGGAAACCCTGGTCCTGCCGAGTCGCTGAGGTCAGCGGTGACCAGGTGTACCTCGATGCAGGGCAGGAGTCCGGCTTGGAGCTTGGGACGAAACTCGTGGTGTACCGGACGGGCAAAACTATTGTGAGCCCCACCACGGGTCTCGTGGTAGGTCAAACCGAGGAAGAACTCGGGACATTGGAGGTGGAGCGTTACTTCGGAGAGAATGGGACGGTGGCCCGGGTCCTGAAGGGGGAGACCCCTGGCCGCAACGACCTCTGCCGGTTGAAAGCGTGATCGCGTAATGCCACCCCTGCAAAGGTATCGCAAACGGCGGAAGGCTCAAGAACCCAACAAGAATGAGCTCAAGGTTGCTCGAGGGGAGGCTGAAACCCGTCACCGAACTCAAGCAGGAACGTTGCGGGAACGCTTTCCTCACGTTACGCGGCTTGAGCTCGACCTCCGCATGGTGACCCCTGCAGGTGCGACCTTACAGCAAGAGCACCGTCTCATTCAGGGAGGAGCCCCTCTTCTCTTAGACATTCCCTGCCAAGGTGGGTGTGGGAATGGACTGTTCTTGCTCACGCAGGTCGTGGAGGAGATGTTACCGGTTCGCCAAGAGCTCCGCGAAGGGATGGGCCTCTGTCAGGGGATTTCCTACGCCGATCCCAAAGCCCTTTGCAACACGAAGTTGATCTACCGCATCGAAGCCAGCTACTCACCGACCTCAAGCCAGAGCTGATCGCCCAACCGCCGCTTCCCCTTCAACCCTAGAAAGAGTGATTCCACCAGGGAATACCTGCACAGGATTCTGCCTCTAATCGTTGGTGATGCTCTGGTGACGTTCGAACGGCAAGCGAGGGGACGGTGGGGGGAGACCCTGGCCGGGGAGTGGTTGCGTGCCAGAGGGGTTCGGGTCCTCGCCAAGAATTACCGGACACCGCTGGGGGAAATAGACATCATTGCCCAGGAGGAGCACACCATCGTTTTCATGGAGGTGAAAACGTGGTTGACCGACCGATTCGGCGCCGGAGAAACGGCAGTGACCCCCGGGAAACAACGGCGGCTCGTGAAGGCTGCGCTCATCTTCCTTAAACAGCGCCACTTAACCCACCGACCCATCCGTTTTGACGTCTTTGCGACGGGGCCCCAGGGGAGCGTGTGGCTTCCTCACGCGTTTACTCCAGATGATCACTATACGGTTTAGTTCCTAAGATGTTGGCTCGGGTGATGTCGGCGGCGGTGCGGGGAATGGAAGGGTACCCCGTCCAGGTCGAGGTGGACCTGGCCATGGGTTTGCCAAGTTTTTCCATTGTGGGACTGCCGGACCAGGCGGTTCGGGAAGCGAAAAACCGTGTGGTCGCAGCCATTCGTAACTCAGGGTATGATGTTCCAACCAGGAAAGTGACCATCAATTTAGCCCCGGCATCTGTCCGCAAGGAGGGGCCGGCGTTTGATCTGCCGATCGCTGTTGGGGTATTGGCCGCTACGGAGGTGGTGCAGGTAAAGCGCCTGGATGGGTTCGTGATCGTGGGGGAACTGGCGCTGGATGGTCGAGTGGAACCGATTACTGGGGCACTCTCCATGATGCTCGGCCTCCGAAGACGCAGGCTGAGCCTGAGTGAGGGAGGTGCCAAGGGGGGAACCGGAGAACAGGGGTTTCTCGTTCCAGCGGGAAATGCGAATGAGGCCGCTGTGGTGAATGGGGTTCCGGTCATCCCTATTCAATCGCTCCGGCAAGCGGTAGAGTTCTTGAATGGGCAAGCCTCTGTGGAGCAGGCAACCGTGGCGGTGGACGCGCTCTTCCGCGAAGGGGCAACTGATGAGCTTGACTATCGCGACGTGAAAGGACAACACTATGCCAAACGGGCCATGGAAATCGCGGCGGCGGGTGGGCATCATGTCTTGCTCATCGGGCCACCGGGAAGCGGGAAGACCATGGTGGCCTGCCGGTTGCCAACCATCCTCCCTCCGCTCAGCTTTGAAGAGGCGTTGGAGGTCACCACGATTCACTCGATTGCGGGGGTACTCCCCGCGGGCGACGCCTTGGTCACGGCCCGCCCGTTTCGTACGCCGCACCACACCAGTACCGCGGTGTCCCTGTTGGGTGGAGACGCGTCGCCGCGCCCTGGGGAAATCTCCTTCGCCCATCAGGGGGTTCTCTTTCTGGATGAGCTCGTCGAGTTTCCCAAAAGGGCCTTGGAAGGCCTGCGGGAGCCGCTCGAAAGCCGGCTGATCTCTGTAGCGCGCGCCAAACGGTCCGTCAAGTTTCCCGCCCTGTTTCAGCTCGTGGCGGCGATGAACCCTTGTCCGTGCGGCTACCTGGGCCATCCTCGCCGGGCATGTCGCTGCACCCCCTTGCAGATTCACCGGTATTGCCGTCGCTTGTCGGGGCCGTTCTTGGACCGTGTTGATCTCCACGTGGAGGTGGCTGCCCTCTCAGGGGAGGAGCTGATGGGGGAGGCATCGCCTAGCGAATCGTCGGCCGCGATCCAGGAGCGGGTGCTCAAGGCGCGGGCGGTCCAACATCAACGCTTTCTGGGCACTGAACTCCGTACCAACGCTCAGTTGACCCATCGTGGCATTCGGCGCTGGTGCCAGGTCAACCAGGAGGGTAAGGCCCTGTTGCGGGCGGCGATTGAGCGGCTCGGGCTATCCGCCCGGGCCTATGATCGCGTGTTAAAAGTCGCACGAACTATTGCAGATCTCGAGGAAACTCAAGAGATTCTCCCCAACCACGTGGCTGAGGCGATTCAGTACCGGGCCATGGACCACGCTTGGGGGGCCCTCCCAAAATTCTATTGACAAGGTAGGGAAGAAGTGTTAACTACTGGGCGTGGGCTTGAGGGTCAACTAAAGGAGGAACGCATATGCATGTGAAACGGTTGTGGGTCGTAGGTTGGATCGGGCTCCTTGGAGGGTTTTGGCTGCCTTCCTCCCAGGCAGCAGAAACCAGCGTTTCCCCTTCCCCGGCGTTCGTTGCGGGGCCTGACGAATCCTTTGATGGGGTCATCGCGGGAAACTTCGATGGGCAGCTTCTGACGGCCCAAGGCCACCTGGTGGCGATTGACCGCGGGCAGAAAGATGGTCTCCTTCCCAAGACCCGGTATGCGGTGTACCGACTCCAGAAGCACCTCTCTCATCCGCTCTCTGGGGCCCATCTAGGGCGGATGCTGAAGCAGGTAGGGCTTATTGAGGTCACCCCAGAGGTCCAAGCGACGACCGCGGTGGCTCGTATTGTGCGAAGCGCGGAACCACTCGAGCCAGGGGATCTGTTACGGTTGGTGAAGGTCGAACCGAGCGCACCCTGAACCCATTCCCTGGTGCGGAAGCTGGTCTTGGTCATCCTGATGGTTGGAGGAACCATTTGGTGGATCACCAATGCGTTCCGCTCCGGGAAGGTACAGGCGTTCTTGGACAGACAGACCAACCCTGACTGGGTCCCAGCGGCGCAATACTATTTAGCGGACTGGTACTTCCTCCTCAACGATCTCACCCAAGCAACCACCGGCTATTGGCGGGTCATGGAACGGTTCCCCACCTCCTCCTTTGCGGAGCGGGCTCACTTCTCCTTTCTCGATGCCTTGGATCAGATGCATATCAGTAGAAGCTATGTCAGGCAGGAATATGAGAAATTCCTTGAAAAGTATCCTGAGAGCGCCTATGCGAAGGTTGTGAGAAAGCGGCTTGAACTCTTCTGGTGAAGGAAGTCGGTCCCCACGCCGCATCACGGATCTGGAAGGATGCCTGGGACTGCACCTCATCCCTCGGCTGGGGCCAGTCCGCGGCCAGCGGCTCCTGGCGCAGTTTGGTACGGTCCAAGCGATCGTCACGGCACCCCTCGCCGGCCTCCAGCAGGTGGAGGGGATTGACAGCGAACTCGCCGCGGCCATTACCGCAGTCCCCGAACGGACCAACCAGATCCAACAGGAACTCGCCCAGCTCAAGACCCTGGGGGGACGCTGCCTGTCCTGGACCGATGACCACTATCCTGAAGGACTCCGGCCGCTCGCCGATCCTCCACTGGTTCTCTATCTCCGGGGAACGATCACGACTGACGACGTCCCGGCGGTCGCGCTGGTAGGGACACGCCGGCCAACGCCATACGGATTGAAGATCGCCGCCCAACTGGCCGCGGCACTTGCGGAACGAGGGATTACCACCATCAGCGGGTTGGCACGTGGGATTGACGGGGCGGTACACCGCGGAAGTCTCCAGAAGGGGGGACGCACGATCGCGGTCCTCGGGCATGGGCTTGATCATTGCTATCCCCCCGAGCACCGCGCGTTGGCTGAGGAGATTGTCCAGCGGGGTGCGCTCGTCACGGAGTTGCCTCTGGGAATCGGCGTGGATCGCTCACATTTTCCACGGAGGAACCGTATTATCGCCGGGCTCTCCCTGGGTGTCGTTGTGGTCGAGGCCGATCTGCGCTCCGG
>JACPXA010000017.1 GCA_016196785.1 Elusimicrobiota bacterium | reverse complement strand
GGCCTTCCAGTGCAGTTCGCAGACACCGTGCTATTGTAGTATAAAGAGTCCAGTGACAGGCAAAATCTTCTCCTCTCCCCACGCCTGGGGCTACGTTGCTCCCGGTCATCCCGAAGCCCCATCGCGGGTTCAGCGAAGTGTCCAGTACCTCAAATCCCAGGGGTGGCCTGTAGAGGGGGATTTCCCTCCGGCGACCTCTGAGGATCTCCTCCGCGTACATTCCCCATCGTTGCTCCAACAGGTACAGAGCGGCCAGTTTGAGGATCCTGACACCCCCGTCCTCCCGCATATTGATGACTTCGCTCGTTGGTCCGCCGGCGCCGCCCTCGCTGCCTTGGCCAGCGCCCTCCAGGGAACCCCGGCGTTTTCCCTCATGCGTCCCCCTGGACATCATGCGGGTCGTTCGCAGCTCGGCGGGTTTTGCTATTTCAACAACCTCGCCGGGGCGGTGGAAAAGGCTCTGGCGGCGGGACACCGTGTGACGATTGTAGACATTGATGTTCATCATGGGAATGGCACCCAAGACATCGTGCAAGGGAAACCTGATCTTCTCTTCCTCTCACTGCATCAGGTTCCGCTCTACCCCGGGACCGGTCTTCGCTCCGAGGGCAACTGCCTCAACATCCCCCTCTCCCCAGGGACCACCGGTGCTCAATATCTGAAGGCGTTGGAACAGGCGATGAAACGCGTCGAGACGTTCAAGCCCACGCTCCTCGCCGTCTCCGCCGGCTTCGACACCTACAAGGAAGATCCCCTGGCGAATTTGGCGCTCGATCTCGAGACCTATGTCGCGATCGGCCAACGCTTGGCCGCGCTCGGCTGTCCCCGCTTTGCGGTCCTGGAAGGTGGCTACAGCACCGACCTTCCCCAGTGTATCGAACGGTTTCTCACCGGGTTCTTCGAATGACCCGGCACAAGGATGCTTGAACAGCCCTACACCGTCCAATGCCCATACTGTGGTGAGTGGCTTGAAGTGTTGTTCGATTGCTCTGTGGAACGCCAAGACTACATCGAGGACTGCCAGGTCTGTTGCCACCCTATCCAATTTCACGTCCAGATTGTGGATGGCGAAGTGGACATTGAGGTCAACCGCAACTAACGGCTACGCTCACCGAGCGCATTGCCTTGACCGGGAGGGAAGTTAGAGCAACAACCGGCGGTAGCGCTTGACGTCAGAAGGAGGAGGGGCAGGGAACCATCGCTCCACGTCAGTCAGCCACTGAAGATATTGCTCCGTCGTGAACAAGGCGTCCCGCTCCTGGCCCTTTCGGAACTGCTCACGCCGAGCCGGGTCCAATCCGTCCTCTAACATTTCTCGCCTGGCCTCATCACTCAACATGGATGTCCCGGGTCGTTCTTGAAATTCCCCAGGCATGGATGGCAAGACCCCCCAGTAGAGCGAAATCAATATTCTTCTTCGTAAATTCTGACTGAAGGATGCTGACCACTTTCGGGAAATTCATGCTAGGATCTTACTCACCTTCGACCTCACCCACCCCGCAGTACCCCTCTACACGTACATTCTACATGATTGAATTGGTCTCTTGTTAGGAAATAGGGACGTAGCTGCGCTTACGAACTTATGACGAACGAGGATCATATCCCCCTCCTATTTTCTCCTGATGAATTGGAGAGACGCTGAATTGATGCAATAGCGTAGGCCGGTCGGTTGGGGGCCGTCATCGAAGACATGACCCAGGTGGGCGTCACACCGAGGGCAGAGGACCTCGGTGCGCTGCATGCTGTAATTGTGATCGGCCTCGGTCTTGATATTCGCCTCTGAAACGGGCGACCAAAAGCTCGGCCAGCCGGTGCTGGAATCAAACTTGGCGTCGGAACTAAACAGGTCATTGCCACAGCACACGCATTGGTAGATGCCTGACTCGTGATGGTTCCAATACTTCCCCGTAAACGCCCGTTCCGTACCCTTTTGACGGGCCACTGCAAACTGCTCCGGCGTGAGCCGTTTACGCCACTCCTCATCAGACTTTACCACTTTCGTCGTCATGATGAACCCTCCCCTCGCAACCGAATAGACTCTGATCGTCTCTAACGCTGGAGTCCTGCTGACATGCCCGGATAAAAGACTGAATCCTAACACCAGTAAGCCCCTACGCAAGGTTGCATCCCTCCTCTTATGCAGATCCTTCATTTTTTCACAATGCCCGCTTACACAACCTCTTGCTGGATACCGACTTGGCAGAGCTTTATGGCGTCAGTACCAAACGTCTCAACGAACAAGTGAAGCGAAATAAGAAACGGTTCCCTGACGACTTTATGTTCCAACTGACAGCAGAGAAAAAAGCTGAGTAGTCGCAAAATGCGCCAGTGGCAAAAAGGAACCTCCCCTTGACTAAGGGGAGGTGGAGATGGTGGAGGTGTGGGGAATTGAACCCCAGTCCAGAGATGGGTCAGTCTGGTCACTACAGGCTTAGTTCAGAGGTTGATCTCGCCAACCGGACGGTTCTGAACCCCCCTTCCGGATAGCCAGCCCCGTTGTGTCTCGCAACGCCACGACGAGACGCGCATGACGCTGCCAGCCTACTGCTTGACGCCCTTCCCCACCCCGTAGGCGAAGGCAAGGAGAGCGTGGCCGCTTAGTTAGGCAGCCAGTGCCAACTCAGGGTTGGCAGTTGTTGTGGTGGCCGACTTTTTACCAAGCTTCGGCCAACTTGGACCTGCGACTGAAGACCCCCCACACCTCTGTCGAGCCCTTTCACCCCCATTCAATCGTCACCGTTGACAAACTTAATTGTACAATATGCTTATCCTTTTAACTCCGAAGGCCCCCAGCCATAGTAGAATGATGCACGATCACGATGACGCTACAAGGAATGTCTTTTCCCCGGACGCTGCTGGAATTCCAAGCCCGGTTCCCGACGCCAGAGGCCTGTCGAGCCTATCTGCGGCTGGTCCGCTGGCCCGACGGGTTCTTCTGTCCACGCTGTCGAGGGGATCAGGCCTTTCCGCTGCCGCACCGCAATCTGGAACAGTGCAAGTCGTGTGGCTACCAGGTGTCGCTGACGGCGGGGACGATCCTGCATCGCAGCCGCGTCTCCCTGCCACAGTGGTTCTGGGCGGCCTACTTGATGAGCACCCTCAAACCCGGCATCTCGGCCTTGCAACTGCAGCACGCGCTGGGGCTGGGGTCGTACCAAGCGGCCTGGCTGTTGTGTCACAAGCTCCGCCGTGCGATGGTGCGCCCCGGTCGAGAGCAGCTCGTCGGACCGGTGGAGGTCGATGAGGCGTACATCGGTGGGCGAGAGATCGGCGTCGTGGGCCGGCAGACAGCGACGAAGAGCCTGGTGGCGGTCGCCGTCGAAGTCCGTGGCCACCGCGCCGGACGGGTTCGGATGCAGGTGATCCCTGATGCCTCGGCGGACTCGCTGACTCCCTTCGTGGTGACGAACATCGCACGCGGGAGTCGGGTCATCACCGATGGCTGGCGTGGCTACGCGGCGCTGGAGGCCAAGGGCTACAGGCATACTCCGAAGCCCCAACGAGCCCCTGAGAGAGCTTCCAAGCTGCTCCCATGGGTCCATCGGGTCATCTCGAATCTGAAGACGTGGTTGCTGGGCACGTACCATGGCGTCGATCCCTATCATCTACAATACTACCTCGATGAGTTCACGTTTCGGTTTAACCGGCGCTTCGTTCGTGAACATGCGTTCTTGTCCCTGCTGGGGATTGGCGTCCAGCGACACCCCATTACCTACAAGCAGTTGAGGTCTTCGGAGTCAAGCGGATAAGCATCTTGTACAAATATAGAAACCTATGATGACAGTCATAGTGCAGGTTTATTTTTGCAGACGTATTCTTCGGCGCACCATCCAACCGCCTGGCGCGGCGCGTTCATTGGGGGCGTACGCATAATAGACATAGAATTCTTGGGCGCTCACGCCAGGCATACCATCCAACCCCACAACGGTAGGAGCCATGTACCAATGTTTTGGATTCTGATCGCGCGCCAGGATCTGAGGCTCTGACCAATGAAGGCCGTCTTTGGACGTTCGCCAGTAGAGCGGATTCTCCCCGCCGCAGTGCACCATCAACCACTGCTGCAAATAGGTGCTGTAGCTAACCGATGGAAAAGCGCCAGTCCAATGGTTCTCGGTTTCCATGCCTTCCGGTAAAATCGCCGTGAAGCGCCCTCCGCTCGCCGGTTCTTGGAAAGACCCTTGGTAGTACTTTTCCCACGCGTGAGGAAAGCGGCCGATCTCCGAAACCGCCAAACGGGCCACTGTAATGGCTGGGATGGGATGCGCTTCTTCATAATCGGCGTAATACATGTAGAGATAATCGCCCCGTCGCACAACGGCGGGCGGGTAGGAATCGGCCATGGGGAGATCGTTTCGAGAAACAAAGGTGGCCCAAGGTAAATGAAGTTGGAGGTCCACCCCTTTCTTTTGCCACGTGCTGCCGAGGTCCTCGGACACGGCGACACCGATCGTGCTGTAGGCTGGATAGACGTACGCACCAGGCACCGCTCTTTTCTGTTGTTCCGCTTCCTCGGAAATTTCGCGCATGGCTTGATACCAGAAATACAGCGTGCCTGTTTTCTCATCCAGATAAATAGAACCGTTACCCGCTATATGATCATCGTAGGTGCCTTTGGCTCCTGGACGCAAGACGGGAACGACGTTTCCTTGGGGATCCATGGGGTCCGGCTTGAGATGGTCGAGGCGGTCTCCTACCAATCGTATGAGGTACGTTTTCGTCCGATCGTCCGGTGCGAAACTCCCGACGAACCAATAAAACCGAACCCCTTGCTTAATCACTCCGATCAAACCATCCGGGAAATCGGTGAGTCCAAAGGCATGAGGTTTCAGCACATCCTCTTGGGGACCCGCCGTGAGGGTCACATTCGCATGCGTTGGGGGGACAGCCACAAGACCTAGAAGGGTGAGCCATCGCAGGGTGTGCCACAGAGGCTTCATGGGGGAAACGACGAAAGGATTTTTCATGAGGGACGCACTCCTCCAGGCGTTAAGCTAACTGGCATAACGCAAGATGGCATAATCATAGGCTAACGTCAAATGAAAGCGTGGTGGCGGTCCACTCATAGAAGGAATTTCCTGAAATCACGCCCTATCGTCTTGAGCGAAAGAACTGTTGGAGGAGGCGGCGGCAGTCGTTTTCCAGTATCCCTCTGAGGAGTTTAGGACGATGATTAGATGCGGGGTGCCAGAGTACGTTCATGACTGAGCCACAGGCCCCTGCCTTCGGATCGAGGGCTCCGAAGACGACGGTCTTCACCCGTGCCCAGACCATCGCTCCTGCACACATCGCACAGGGCTCGATCGTGACATATAAAACGACGTCATTCAGACGATAATTCTTCAATCGACGGGCGACACGCCGGAGAACGACAATCTCCGCATGTGCAGTAGGGTCGGAATCACGGATAGAGCGGTTCTGCCCCCGCGCAATGATCTGCCCATCGAGCACCGCCACCGCGCCGATGGGAACCTCCCCTGACCGGCCTGCCGCACGAGCTTCCACTAAGGCCAGTTGCATAAACCGTTCTAGGGATGAGGGCCCAGGCCTGGCTCCCCGCGTTCGCGGGGATGACGGCCCGCATGCGCGGAGATAACCGCTTGAGGGGGTCCAGCTTTTCAACGGTTTTCTAGTCAACGTCGTCGGGTAAAAGCGACTTTGTCACTGCTACGTGCCAGCTCGACTAAGGGGAGTGGAAACCCTCGTTGAAGGTCCGCCCATGGTTCAATCTTGGTCACCCCAATCAAATCCTCATGCGCGCTGAATAATTGGCTCAACGATCCCGGAGTATCAGGGAATACCGCTGGGATGCTTGCCATGCGAGCCCCCAATTCGAATTCCCACGGCCCACCGATCATCAAGACGGGCCGTTTCGCGTAGAAGGCCAGTGACTGTAGACGGCGTTCATAGTTGATCCCATAGCTGACGAGGTGAGTCTCCGGACGTAAGCGAGGACCAATGGCCTGTACCAGCGCTTTGTTCGATTGATGGGGATCGGCTGAACGTAGCGCAGGGTAGCAACCGAATGTGATCGCCAGCGAAGCTCCCACCAACCCGTAAAAGGTTCGGTGCGCAGAACCCTGATGTCCGAGGATCAGGAGCCCGATTCCTGCCGCGAAGGCGATTCCGGCGATGAGCCATAGCCCCGAAGACGCCGCCGGGACTTCGCCAAGGGACCGTCCCCCAACCGCCACCCAGGCCACCCCGCCAGCGAGCCCCATGAAAGCAATCACCACCAACCCCAGCGCCCCACGGGACACCGGCTGGCGGGTCTCCATCTGCCGCCGCCATCTTTCACCGATGAGGAGCGCTAGCGCCGGGAAGGCGGGAAGCACATACCCTGGAAGCTTAGACCGCGAGAGCGAAAAGAAACCAAGAATCACTCCTGCCCAGACCAACGGAAACCCCCGCCAACGTGGGGATTGATGTAATCCTCTGATTGGGAAGCAGCAACTCCAAGGAAAAAATCCCAGGAGGACCACCGGCACATAATAAAGGAGCGACCCCGGCCGCTCGTGACCGTGGGTGAGAAACCGCTGGAGATGCTCATGGAGAAAGAAGAACCGTGGAAACTCTGGGTTTCTCAGACTGACGAGGACAAACCAGGGCGCGGCTACGGCCGCTGCGATGAGGAGTCTCACACCCCAGCGAAACGGCTGAAAGGGCAGGCGTTCCCGGTCCAATAACCATGTCACCAGAGCGACCCCAAAGGGGAATATCCCGATCAGTCCTTTGGTGAGGACCGCGCACCCCACCGCCACCGACATACCAACCAAAGCCAGCCCTCGGTATTGCGGCCGGGTCCGCTCCAGCGTGAGGCAGAACAGGGCCAAGGTCGTCAAAAAGGTGAGCGCCATATCCAGGGTGAGGTACTGGCTAAACCCCACGTAGCCCAGCGCGGTCCCCAAGATGATCGCTGCGGGCCATCCTAAGGCGGCGCCGCCGAGCAGCGTCCCGAGGCCATAGGTCAGGAGCACCCCACCGACCCCGAACAGCGCACACCAGAGCCGGGCCGCGACTTCGCGCTCTCCGAAAACCTTAAGGGAGAGTGCCGTGAGCCAATACATGAGCGGGGGTTTTTCGAAGTACTTGAGATAGTTGAGGTGGGGGGTGACCCACTCCTGCTGTTCGACCATCTCCCGGGCGATTTCGGCATACCGTCCCTCATCCGGATCCCACAGCGTCCGGGAACCCAACGGGAGCACATACCAGGCCCCGAAGAGGAGCGTTAGCCAGAGCAAATGCCGCTTGGAGCCACTCACCAACGGCATTATACCTTTTGGGCTCAGGTATTCTAACGCAACTTGACAGGGCACGGGGAAAGTGATAGGAGATATTTTCCCTCGTTGGAGGGCGCGCGTATGCGATTGATCATCCGGCTCATCATGGCCCTGAGCCTCTGTGAGACGACCTGCTTGAGTTGGGCGCAACAGACACCTACAGCGGTGGGGGCCTTGCAAGCCTCGAATATCCTCAATCCGAATATCAGCGTGGTTGGCTGGCTGCAGGCGGAAACGGGACGACGGCACACCGCCCCGGGAGAAGAACCGCCGGCCGCCGCTCAAATCAAGGAAATGGAGCTGGCGTTCCAATCGGTCGTGGATCCGTATGCCCGCGGGGACGTGTTTGTGGCGATCGGAGGGGACGGCAAGGTAGACCTCGAAGAAGGTTATTTGACGTGGTTCGAGCTCCCGGGCCAACTGGCCCTCAAAATGGGGAAGTTTCGTGCGAACCTCGGGAGGTTCAACCGCATTCACACGCCGGAGACGCCGTTTGCGGATCGTCCCCTGGTTCACCAGCGGCTCATAGGAGAGGAGGGTCTCTCCGGTACGGGAGCTTCACTCTCCTGGCACGTGCCGAACCCCTGGCTCTTCCTTAACCTGGACTCGGAGGTAACGACAGCGCCCAGGAAGGAGGACAGCGCGGCGTTCGACAAAGCGACGCGCAAGGACCTCCTCTATGTGGAGCGGCTCAGCGCCTATCGGGACCTGACGGAAGCGACCAACGTGACGCTGGGGGGGTCAATGGCCTATGGGCCCGCCGGCCAAGCCTTTGAGCCGGTCAGCAGCTCCTCTGAGACCCTTCACACCCGGCTCTATGGGGTGGACTGCACCTTTCGTTGGAAGGATCCTCGCCGGGCGATCTACCGTTCATTCCTCTGGCAGACCGAGGTGCTCTGGAATCGCCGCGACGTCAGCACAACCAACCGTGTCGCCAGTATGGGGCTGTTCTCCCATGTTGAATGGCAGTTTGCCAGACGGTGGCGGGTTGGAGGGCGGTACGACCTCACCGGCGTCCCGAAAGAGAGCGAGTCACGGGACCGGGGCGGACTGATGTATCTGACCTTCACCCCGTCAGAATTCAGCCTCATCAGCCTGCAAGGGAGACATGCCAAGCTGGCAGACGGCGCCCGTGAAACCCTGGGGTTTGTGAAGGTAACCTTCAACCTGGGGCCCCATGGCGCCCACCCATTTTAAGGACGAAGCAGGAAATCGTTTGGGGGGGAGAGCCGGGGGATGTGGCGGAGTGAGCCTAAGCGGCC
>JACPXA010000229.1 GCA_016196785.1 Elusimicrobiota bacterium | reverse complement strand
CGGAACGACGCCAGATAGAATACGCTGACATACGCCAGATGCACGCCCGCCAAACCATATCCCACGACGGTTGATTGCAATAAGCTCCTTGTCCCCTGGCGCGTGAAGGCAGGGATAAGCTGGGCTGCTGGTCCTTTCCCCCACACCTGTTGGGCCAAGAACCAGCCAGCGATGGCGGTGATTCCCACCTGCAAGGCCGTCGTCAAGCCGGTCAGGATCGCCTGGGTCACCAGCCAGACATAGGCGCTCCCCATGCCTTGCGTGGTCTGAAGCCCATGTTTGGCGAGCGGCCAGGCGTTCAGGGTACTGGAGATCTGCACCATCGCCAACCCACCCGCCACGCAGGCCGCCAACCGCCACTTCGGGAGTTGGCGCTTGAGCGCCCCTAGGAACACCCACAGGACCGCGATTCCTAAGAGACCATAGCCACCGGTCAGCAGGACGGTGGTCACATACCCCTTGGACTGCTCTTGCGTGTACTGTTGGATCCAGCGTTCCGGGACTTTGAGAAACTTGGAAAACTCAACGACCTGATCGCCGGCCACGGTGACTCTGGTCCGATACGTGGCTCCCTGCACGTTGAACCCTGGTTCTTCCCACACGAAGGTATGGTCGCTGCGATGGGGGCGTTCCGTGTAATCTTCATCAATGAGTTGATACCCGGAAATGTCCAGACCGAGATGCTCGGCAAGCCATTGGACCGCCAACGCTTGAGCGGCGTCAGCCTCTAGGTACGTCCCGGGGGTGGCCTCCTCCACAAGGTGCGTGTATCCAATGAGTTCACCATCGGGGGCAATAGAGACCTGATATTCTTCTTTGTGGAGCGGACGAAACCATCGCCCTTGCCACGCCCAGACCTTGACGCGGGTGCGGGTCAGCGCATTGGCTTCCGTCAAGCCGAGGGTCCGTTCCAGGAAGATGCGAGCCTGGGCATCGTTGGTGAAAATGAGACTCTCAGAGTAGCCTTCGAGCGACGGTCGTTGCGCTTCCAGGAAGCGCTTGGCCTGGCCAAGGATTTCGCCGCGGGATTTCGCAAACTGGATGGCAGCTTCTGGGAAGGCGCGGTCATAGAGATGGACAAACGTCGCCAGCCCCAGCACCCCCGCCACCACCCACAGGGACGTAGTTGCCTTAATGATCTTTTTCATTTCTCTTTTAACAGTATCCTAACTTGTCCTTCCTTGCAAGGGCTTTCCTAGACCGCAAGGTTTTGGGGAGTTATGTGTTATAGAGGGTGAAGGCCAAACGGCGAACTAGGAGGCGAAACTCATGCAGGATAGAGAATTAGACCAATTATTCAAGCAGATTCAAGATGTTGAGCCGGATGCTAGGTTTCGAGCTCGGTTGTGGGCACGGATCGGTGAAGAAGAAGCCAGCCGCCTGTGGTGGCGCTGGCCGCGGCTCATTCCATTGGCGGCAGGGGTCGCGATGGCCTGGTTGATCGGTTTCTCGGTGGCCGCTTGGCTGGCGGCGCCGGAACAGTTGGCTATCATCCTGCGACCTCGTCCCATCTCCACCTCGGCCACCGCACGGGCGACTCGGTTGTTGACCGTCCCCGTTGGGGAGAACTCATTGGTACAGGTTTATCAAGGAAGGTTATAGGAGGTATCGCCATGGTCACGCGGTCATACGTCAAATTGGTCGGCGTGGGAGTTGTCACTCTGGCTCTCTCGGTTGGCATTAACTGGTATCTATTCACTCGATCCATCCGGCGTGTTCCACCGGGGGTGGGTGGTAGGCTGGGTGTAGGAGGGGGGCTCCGGGATGCCACGCAGCGGAACTGGGAACGGCTGTTAGATCTGGATCCCAGGCAACGTGCGGAGCTGGCTCGTATAGAGACGGGGTTTTCCCAGGATCTGAAACAATTAGAGACGGAGCTGGCCAAAACCCGCATGGCCCTCTGCCGGGTGTTGCGACAAGCGCCAACGGGAACGCCGGCCGTTGATCCCTACATTCAAACCGTCGCTCGACTCCAGACTGACCAAGAACAGCGGGTTGTGAGCCATCTGACGCAACTTCGGCGTCTCTTGCGCCCTGACCAGGACCAACGGTTATTCGAGACCTTGATGCAGGATATCTGTACAGGATGTCGCACGGCGACGGGTTCGGACCAGTGCATCTGCGGCATGTGTGAGATGAAGAAGGGACGGCAGACATGAAGAGAAGAGGAGGACTCGAGGGGGTAGGTTCCTTGGGGACGCTCGCTTTGCGAGCTCGCTCCACGGTGGCCTCGCCGTTTCTATCTCTTCCGTCACCCCACGTCTTACTCAAGAGCCAACCACGGTGGTTTATCAGTCCCTCACGGCTCGGCCGCCGAGGCCCCGCGGAACTACCCTCTCGATCCTCCTCTTTCCTACGTTTTCTTCTGTTGTTGCTACTCTGTCTAGGGTTGGTGACCCCCAAGGTCTTTTCTACAGAGGGGAGAGGCCGCCCTATAGGGGCGGGTGAGGGTCCTTCCTCGGTGTTGAGATTGGAGGAGGTGGTGAGGGAAGCGCGGGAACAGAGCCCGGAGATCCTCGCGGCCCGCCGCCGGTGGGAAGCGGCACAGAAAAAGGTGCTGGCCGTGAAGACCTGGCCGGATCCACAGGTAGGAGTCGAGTACTGGGGATTTTCACGAGGGCGCTTGAACGTTGGCGACGCTGAGGAGAAATGGTACGACGTGAGTCAGACGGTCCCGTTTCCTGGAAAACTTACTCTCCGGGGCCGTGCAGCTCACCATGAGGCCAACCGCCAAGAAGGGAACTTTCGCGCAGTGGAGCGGGAGGTACTCGCTCGGGTGAAATCCGCTTACTATGATCTGCTGTTCGCCCACCGGGCCCTGGCCGTTGTGGAAGAACAGGTCAGCGTCATGCGCCGGATTGCCCGGATTGCCGAGGCGAGGTATGCGGCCGGAAAAGTCTCACAATCTGAGGTGCTGCGGACAGAGGTCGAGCTGTCCAAAATCCTCAATATGCGGGTGACGTTGGAACAAGAGAAAGAAACAGCACAGGCGCGGCTGAACGCGTTGTTAAATCGTCCCACGAACGCCCTCTTAGGCATCCCGGAGGGGCCTCCCCTGGCCCCATTCCGCTATACCGCCCAACAGCTTGAGGAGTTGGCGTTGCAGTTCCGTCCGGAACTCGATGCGGCTCGCCACCATGTGGATCACATGCGTTCGGAACTCGCAGCCACGCGCGCCGAGTACCTGCCGGACACGATGCTCCAATACACCTTCCGAGAACGCCGGGGCATGCCCAACGATGCGGTGGCGATGGTCCGTGTGAATGTGCCCTTCGTCTGGTTCTGGCGTCAAGGCGCATTGGTGGGGTCGGCCTCCCGTGAGCGTGATGAAGCCCGGGCGATGCTGCACACGGTGGAGAACATGACCCGGTATGAAATCAAAGACCTGTGGGTGAAGGTGCAGACGGCCCGGCGCCTGGTGGATCTCTATCGGACCAGCGTCTTGCCCCAAGCTGAACAATCGGTCAAGGTCGCTGAGGCGCTGTATCGTGCCAACCGGGCAGGATTCCTCGATCTGCTGGACAGTGTCCGCAGTATCTTAGAGTTCCAGATGGGATATGCTCAGTCCTTGGCCCAATATGGGCAGCACCTGGCGCAGTTAGAGCGCGCCATTGGAAAAGACTTATAGGAGACACCATGAGGCGAATGACCGTATCAGTACTGATTGGAGTGATGCTTGCCGTAGGGTTGGCGGCGCTCCCAGCCTGCAAACAATCCAGGGGGAACGATCCGCACGCCCGCACACCCTCCCAGAAGCCCCAGTACCATTGCCCGATGCATCCGAGCTATGTCTCCGATAAACCGGGGGACTGTCCGATCTGCGGCATGCGCTTGATCCCGATCAACTCGCAGGGGGAACGGAATGAACAGCCGCCGGCCACACCGGTCCCCGGCCGCGCCACCGTCATGGTGCCTTCGGATCGAGAACAGCTCATCGGCGTGCGCACGGCAACCGTGAGTAAGCGCGAATTGACGGTTCTTGTCAGGGCCAGCGGTCGGGTTGCCTATGATCCCGAGCTCTACAGCGCGATCGCGGAATATCAGGAGGCCTTGAACGCCAACGAAAAGATCAAAGACAACCCCTGGCCGGATGTGCGTGAACGAGCCGAGGCCCTGATGAACGCCTCCCAACTGAGACTTCGACAATTGGGACTTTCCGAGGCTCAAATCGAGGAACTCTCCAAAACATCGCAGAGGCCTACCAATCTCCTGCTGGGGCAACCGGGGGAGTCGGTGTGGGTGTACGCCCAGATCTATGAGTATGAATCAGGGCTCGTCCGGGCCGGCCAAGCCATGGAAGTCATTTCCTCTGCCTTTCCCGGACGGCGCTTTTTGGGGACGGTCCGAGCCGTGGACCCTATCTTTAATAGCGAAACGCGGTCACTCCGACTCCGGGCCGAAGTCCCGAACCCTGACGGCCTGTTAAAGCCGGAGATGTATATTGATGCCGTCATTCATGTCAGCTTGGGATCTAAGCTGGCGATCCCCGAGGAAGCCCTCATGGACACCGGAACGCGGCAGCTGGCGTTTGTGATGAAAGGCCAGGGGCGCTATGAACCACGAGAGATTCGGGTGGGCCATGAAGCCGAGGGGTACTTCGAAGTGGTATCCGGGTTGAACGAGGGAGAACAGGTTGTGGCGTCCGCTAATTTCCTGATTGACTCGGAATCGAAGCTCAAAGCGGCCTTGTCAGAGTCTGGGGCTGGCGGCCATCAGCATGGGAAATAAGGGACGCTCATCATGATCGAACGAATCATCGAGTTTTCGGCCCGCAACAAATACATCATTCTTATTCTGACCTTGGTGGGCGTCCTGGGGGCGGTGTATTCCATGAAGCACATTCCCTTGGATGCCATCCCTGACCTCTCGGACACCCAGGTCATCATCTACTCGCGGTGGGACCGAAGCCCAGACGTCATCGAGGATCAGGTGACCTATCCCATCGTCACCGCCATGCTCGGTGTTCCCAAGGTGAAGGCGATCCGTGGTTTTTCCGACTTCGGCTTTTCCTATGTGTACATCATCTTTCAGGACGGGACCGATATCTACTGGGCGCGCAGCCGCACCCTGGAGTATTTGTCCAAGATCTTGCCTCGCTTGCCGGAGGGGGTGAGGACCGAACTCGGTCCTGACGCTACGGGCGTCGGCTGGGTGTACCAATACGCCCTGGTGGACAAAACCGGGCAGAATGACCTCGCCCAACTGCGGACCTTCCAGGATTGGTACCTGCGCTACTGGGTCCAGTCGGTTCCCGGGGTGGCGGAGGTCGCGTCCATCGGAGGGTTCCAAAAACAATACCAGGTCAATATCAATCCCAATGCGCTGGTCGGCTACAACATTCCGCTCATGAGGGTTGTGGAGGCCATCCGGGAGGGCAATAACGATGTGGGCGGCCGCGTGGTCGAGTTCTCCGGTGCCGAGTACATGGTTCGTGGCCGGGGCTACGCGAAGAGCGTCCAAGACATCGAGAACGTTGTCGTCGCGCGGGACATGAAGGGAACCCCGGTCCTCGTCAAACACCTCGGTCGGGTCGCCCTGGGACCGGAAATCCGCCGGGGCGTCGCTGACCTGGATGGGGAAGGGGATACCGTCGGCGGCATCGTCGTCATGCGACAGGGAGAGAACGCCCTGAATGTCATCAACCGGGTGAAGGCCAAGATCGAGGACATCAAACCCTCCCTACCCAAGGGCGTGGAGATCATAACCACCTACGACCGCTCCGATCTCATTCACCGTTCCATTGAAACCCTGAAGGAAGAGCTGACCATGGAGATGATCATCGTCAGCCTGGTGATCCTGCTGTTCCTCTGGCATATCCCCTCGGCGATCATCCCAATTCTCACGATCCCCATTTCGGTTCTTTTGGCCTTTATCCCGATGTATTTCATGAAACTCACCTCGAACATCATGTCCATTGCCGGGATCGCCATCTCGATCGGTGTACTCGTGGACGGCGCGATCGTTGAGGTAGAAAATGCCTATAAGCGCTTGGAGCAATGGAATGAAGGGGGGCGGAAAGGCGACTACCACGAGGTGCGCCTGCGAGCGCTCAAGGAGGTGGGGCCGTCGGTCTTCTTTTCCCTCCTTGTGATCGCCGTCGCCTTCATGCCGGTCTTTACGCTGGTGGACCAGGAGGGACGGTTGT
>JACPXA010000228.1 GCA_016196785.1 Elusimicrobiota bacterium | reverse complement strand
GCGCTGGTCTCGGCGTATAAGAAGCACTCGGGCAAGATCCTGAACGTCGAGGCGATCATCAACCCGGAAACCGCTGAGGTCCAAGCCTTTGTGATCAAGAAGGTGGTGGAGGAGGTGAAGAACGCCAACTTTGAGATTTCCCTGGCAGAGGCCAGGCAGGTGAGCCCCAAGGTCAAGTTGGAGGAGGATCTTCGGATCCCCATTGAAACCGAGGATTTTTCGCGGATCGCCGCCCAAACCGCCAAACAGGTGATTATTCAGAAGATTCGCGAAACTGAACGCGAAAGCCTCTACGACGAATTTAAAGGCAAGGAAGGAACCCTCGTCAGCGGTTCTGTACATCGGTTTGTGGATCGGAACCTCATTGTGGATCTCGGCAAGACGGAAGGCATCCTGCCCGCGCGAGAACAAGTCCCCAGGGAACGGTTCGGCATCGGAGAACGCTTGCGTGTGCTGATTCTCAAGGTCGAACGGGGAACGAGAGGTCCCAAGATTCTCGTATCGCGGGTTCACCCCTTGGTGGTCCAACGTCTGTTTGAACAAGAGGTGCCCGAGATGTACGAAAAAACTGTTGGGATCGTAGAGGTCGTTCGCGAACCCGGATTTCGTTCCAAGGTCGCTGTGCGGAGTTTTAATCCCAAGGTGGACCCTGTCGGGGCCTGTGTTGGGGTCAAAGGGTCTCGGGTTCGCCCCATCATTGATGAACTGCGCGGGGAGCGCATTGATCTCATCGCCTATTCGGAAGACCCGGCGAAGTACCTCGCGGCCAGCCTCTCACCCGCGAAAGTGTTGAGTGTGACCATTCTGAACGAAGCTGAAAAACAGGCTGAGGTGCTGGTCGGCAATGATATGCTCTCCCTGGCTATTGGGAAGGCTGGCCAAAACGCCCGGTTGGCAGCCAAACTGACAGGGTGGCATATTGACATTAAATCGGACACGCAAAAGAAGGAAGAAGCTAAACAACGAGTGGCCGCGGCTGCTGAAGCGCTCTCCCAACTTCCCGGGGTGGGTCCGAAGACCGTTGAGGTTCTTCTCAAGGGAGGATGGGATCGAATAGAGAAAATTGCCCAAGCACATCCTCAGAACCTGACTGTCCTTCAAGGGATCGGACCAAAAACCGCAGCCAAATTGATTCAATCCGCGAAGACGGTGTTAGCGGAACGCGCGGCCAAGGCACCCGCCCCTAAGGAAGAAGCAAAGTAGAATGGAGCGAAAGAAAAAAACACCTCTCTCTTCCCAGCGGCCCAAACCGCGGGGGAAATCAACGGTCAAACAGGCGCTTTCCTCTGGTGAGAGGAAAAAGACCGGTAAGCGTGTGGTGCAACCGACTGCTCCTGTAGCGAAAACGAAAAAAGGAGTCAAACCTAAACGCCAGCCCCTCGCACCAGTCCGGATAGCCGTTCTACACGCAGGGATTCCTGCTCCCCGGATGGCGGCGTCGCTTGTTGAGGCACCTCCCCCTACGGCACCCACCACTCAGACGGCCTCTCCCGTGAACGCTGCGGTGTCCCATGCCCCGCCATCCGTTCCCCCCCGCCCCAAGGTTCGCATCAGCGAAGTCATTACGGTGAAGGAGCTCTCAGAGAAACTGCAAGTGAAGGTCGCTGAGCTGATCAAGAAGTTGATGGGGATGGGAACCCTGGCGACCATCAATCAGCGCATTGATCCAGACGTTGCCACCTTGGTTGCCGCTTCCCTCGGTTTTGACGTTGAGGTCGTTCCACTCTATGGAGAAGAACTGATGGGAGCCGAAACGCCTGATGATCCTCAGACCCTCAAACCGCGGCCTCCCGTGGTGACCATCATGGGTCATGTGGACCACGGAAAAACGAGTCTCCTCGACGTCCTCCGCAAAACGAGGGTCGCCGAACAGGAAGCCGGGGGCATCACCCAGCACATTGGGGCGCACCGGGTCGAGAGTCCCAAAGGGTCTGTGGTCTTCCTCGATACGCCAGGGCATGAGGCCTTTACGGCGATGCGCGCGCGCGGCGCACAGGTGACCGATCTCGTGGTCCTGGTGGTGGCAGCCGACGACGGGGTAATGCCACAGACGCTGGAGGCTATTGACCATGCGCGGGCGGCGGGCGTTCCGATGCTCGTCGCGGTCAACAAGATCGATTTGCCCAGTGCGAACCCTGAGCGAGTCAAGCAGGAACTCGCAAAACACCAGTTGATCCCCGAGCAGTGGGGTGGAAAGACTATTTTTGTCGAGGTGTCAGCGAAGAAGGGGTTGAACCTCGATAAACTTCTAGAAATGATCCTCTTGGAAGCCGAGCTCTTGGAGCTGAAGGCCAACCCGGATCGGCCCGCTCAAGGGATCGTCATCGAGGCCAGGCTCGACCCCCGGCGGGGCCCGGTGGCCACTGTGCTGGTTCAGAAAGGTACCTTGAAGGTGGGGGATCTCCTCGTGGCAGGGATCACCTTTGGAAAGGTTCGGGCATTATTCGATGATCGTGGCCACCCGCTCCTTCAGGCTCGTCCCTCCCAGCCTGCCGAGTTGCTCGGCTTGAATGAGACCCCGCAAGCGGGGGACAAGCTGGTGGCGGTCAAGGATGAACGGACGGCACGGGAGATCGCTGAACGACGGCAGATGCACAGTCGGCAGGAGGCGCTAGCCCGCCGTCACATGAGCCTCCAAGATTTCCATCACGAGCTGGCGGAGGGGAAGGTTAAGGAATTGAAGCTCATCCTGAAAGCTGATGTGCAAGGGTCGGTGGAGGCCTTGCGGGATTCTCTGGAGCGATTGTCCACCCCGGACATTCGGCTGAACGTCATTCACGCGGGGGTGGGGGGGATCATTAAATCGGACGTCAGTCTGGCCGCGGCGAGCGACGCGGTCCTCATCGGGTTTACTGTCCGGCCGGACCCTGCCGCGGAAACGCTTGCTCAGCGCGAGGGGGTAGAGATTCGGACGTATCGGATCATCTATGAGGCGGTGGCCGATGTCCGGGCAGCGATGGAAGGGTTATTGGAACCTGAGCAGGCTGAGCGGCGGCTGGGGCGGGCGCAGGTCAAACAGGTGTTCCGTGTCTCGAAGGTCGGCAACGTCGCCGGTTGCCAGGTAACTGAAGGGAAGTTCCAAACGAGTTGCAAGGTTCGGGTCATTCGGGATCAACGAGTAGTGTATGAAGGCGCCATCGGTGGTTTGAGACGATTTAAGGACGATGTCCGAGAAGTGGAACAAGGGTTTGAATGCGGGATCCGGGTTGAAGGATTCCAAGACGTCAAGCCCGGTGACACCTTAGAAGCGTATATCATCGAACAACGCGCCAAGAAGTTAGAAACTCCGTAGGCTAGGAGTCTCCCTATGGTCGTGGGATCCTACCGACTGACCGTCATCGTGCCAGGAGCGGGTAACCTGAAAGAAAAACGTCGGGTGCTCGAAAGCCTCAAGGTTCGGCTTCGCCAGCGTTTTAACGTGGCCTTCGCTGAAGTGGATGGTCAGGACCTGTGGCAGCGGGCGGCGTTGGGGGTGGCCTGCGTGGCGACGGACCGCGTCGGGGCTGAACGGCTACTCCACCAGGTTGCTGAGTTTGTCGAACAACAGGGGAAGGTCGAGGTGACCGACCGGGTTTGTGAGTTCAGTGTCGTGTCCCCATCCTAGCGTGGTGCTTAATGTGGCGGCGGATTGAACGGCTCAATCGTCAACTTCAGCAAGAGATCTCCAAGATCGTCCAAGGACTCAAGGATCCTGGTCTCGGATTTGTGACCATCACGGCGGTACGCCTTACGCAGGACCTCCAGCAGGCGAAGGTCTACTACTCAGTGCTAGGGAGCCAGGAGGACCGGGAGAACTCACGACTCGCTCTGAGGCGGGCTGCCCCGTATGTGCGGAATGGGCTTAATCGCTTAGAAAACCTGCGTCGTCCCCCCGCGCTTCAATTTGTCTTTGACGATACCTCCGAGCGGGCCCAAGAGGTGTTTGCCTTGCTGAACGTTATCGCAGAGGAACGCAAACCGCACCATCGTGGCTGAGCCTAGGTCTATCATCCGACGTATCTTAGAGCGGTTACGAACCGGGCGCCGGTTCTTTGTTACAGGGCATCTGAAGCCGGATCCTGACACGGTGGGGTCTGCTCTCGCGCTGGCCTCGCTCATTCATCGGCTCGGCCCTGGCAAGCTGGTTGATCTGGTGACCGCCGATCCAATTCCTTCCAATACCCTCTTTCTCCCTGGGGCGTCCCGCATCCGCACCGCTGGCCGGGTCAAGGGCCACTTTGATGTGGCCATTATTCTGGAGTGCAACGGCCCCCATCGGATGGGGAACATTATCGACATAGAGCGCCAGGCTGCCACCACCATCAATATTGATCACCATATCAGCTTCCAGCGGTTTGGAGACATTAATTTCATCAATCCTCGTGCCTCCTCCAACGCCGAACAGGTGTATCGGCTCTATCAAACGGCGGGCATTCGCCCCAATCGCCGTGAGGCCACCTACCTCTATGCCGGGCTCCTGACAGATACGGGACGGTTCCAACATTCCAACACGACCTCGGAAACTCACCAGACCGCCGCGGCCCTCTTGGCGTGCGGGGTCCAGCCGCATAAGGTGCATGAGGAGCTCTACGGGAAAAAACCGCAGGCCGCGCTGCGGTTGTTGGGGACAGCCTTGAATGGCCTTCGAATCATCAGCCGGAGACGCATTGCGCTCCTGTCGATCAGCCGGCAGCAGTTCCAGCAGGTCCGCGCTCGGCAAGATGACAGCGAAGAGATCGTGAACTATGGAATGCTGATTCCCAGCGTCTTGGTGTCCGTCCTCCTTAGAGAAGATGAGGAGATCCAGCCTTCGCATCGGCGCATCTCGGTGGTACGGGTCAGCCTTCGTTCAAAGGCCCCCGTAGACGTCTGCGCTGTGGCCAAGGCCTTCGGTGGCGGCGGCCACCGTCGGGCCGCCGGTTGCAGCCTCCCCGGGACTCTGTCCACCGTCACCCCCAGACTCATTCGCGGGATCACCGCAACCTTTCATCAACGATAGGGAGGGGCCCCACGCTCGCCACGCCATCCACCACACCGACGGGGTTGCTGGTGGTTGCGAAACCCCAAGGGATTACCTCCGCGGGGGTGGTGCGGGTCGTGAAACGGATCCTCGGCGATGTCAAGGTTGGACATTGCGGGACGCTGGATCCCATGGCCACCGGCGTCCTATTAGTGGTCTTTGGGCGGGCCACTAAACGGCAGGCTGAACTCATGGCGCACGAGAAGGTCTATGAGGGCGCCTTTCGCTTAGGAATAACCACGGATACCTGGGATGTGACTGGACAGGTCGCCCTTCAGCGCGCTGTGCCGGCGCTGAGCATCTCTAGGGTCCAAGAGATTTGCAATCAGTTGACGGGATGGGTTCCTCAGATTCCTCCAATGTACTCCGCTCGGCGCATCGGTGGGCGCCGGCTCTATGCGCTGGCTCGACAAGGGAGGGAAATCCCTCGAGCGACCCGCCCCGTACACATCCAGGAATTTAGCCTGCTTGCGTGGAACCCTCCCCGAGGGACCTTTCGCGTGCGATGCTCCTCGGGGACGTACATTCGGAGCCTGGTCCATGAGGTGGGAGAACGGCTCTTAACCGGCGCCACGCTGGAGGTCCTCCATCGGATCAGCGTGGGTCCCTTTACCATCGCGCAAGCCCTTCCCTGGGAGGCGCTCCAGCGAGCCACGCAAGAGGCCTTGCTGAGGTGTGCCGTCCTGGAGCGTTTACCGTGACGCCTCGGACGGTAGTCACGGTGGGAACATTTGATGGCGTCCACCGCGGGCACCAACGGATTATCCATCGGACGCTCCAGCTCGCCCGTCTGGGATCGTTGCGAAGCGTGGTGGTCACGTTTCCCGTTTCCCCACGGTATATCCTGAACCCGGGTCATCTCCCACAACTGCTCACCGACATCTCGGAGCGACAGGCGCTGTTGAGCCGGATGGGTGTGGAACAGATCCACGTTCTTCCCTTTACGCCCCGCCTAGCCGCCGTCTCCGCCGAAACGTTTTTCCATCGTTTCTTGGTTCGGCGTTATCGAACCGCACGGATTGTGGTCGGCTATAATTTTGGCTTTGGCCAAGGGCGGCTAGGCAACGTCAGACTGCTCCGTCGCTTAGGGAAAAGGGATCAGATCACGGTGCACCAGGTGGGTCCAGTGCGCTATCATCACGAGACTGTTTCCTCACAGCGGATCCGCGAGCTCATTCGAAGCGGCGCCGTCGAGGAGGCGGCTGAACCCTTGGGGTATCCCTACTCAGTAGCTGGCACCGTGGTTGCTGGAAGAGGCTACGGAACCCGGCTCGGGTTTCCCACAGCCAACCTCCGGGTGCATCCCCATAAACTCCTTCCGCTGGGGGTGTTCGGAGTTCGGGTGTTGCTAGAAGATGAAACTCCGCCGCGCGTGATGTTTTTGTTCAGGGTCCGCTCCGAACGGCGGTTTCCCGATGCCCTCGCGCTCAAGCGGCAAATTCACCAAGATATCACCATCTGCACGCGTCGGCTTCCAGATGTGACGGCGAGGCTTTACAAGACACAGGCGATATACTAGAATGATAGCCAACGCAATGCCCTTACCGAAGGACAAGAAGACCACGATCGAAGCCTACAAAACGCACCCCACAGACACCGGAAGTCCAGCGGTTCAGGTTGCCCTGTTGACGGAGCGAATCAATGGATTGTCAAACCACTTCAAAACCCACGCCAAGGATTTTGGCTCTCGTCAAGGGCTGCTAAAGCTGGTTGGGCAGCGTCGTCGTCTTCTGAACTACTTAAAACTGTCGGATCAGGCCACATATCTTCAGTTGGTTGAAAAACTTAACCTCCGGAAGTAAGGCTCCCCCCTCGGCATGACCGCCACGACAGATACTCAGCGTTAGTGTGGTGATTCCCACATAGCGTGATTTATGAAGGCCCAGGTTTGAGACGGATTCAAGGAAGGCCGACGATGGAATACCTTCAGGTATTGCGAGGAGGCCTGACG
>JACPXA010000249.1 GCA_016196785.1 Elusimicrobiota bacterium | reverse complement strand
GCTCAAGATCCAGCGATCCGCGAGTTCTAAGCGGTCTTCGTTCAATAGGAAAGCGTCCCACGGGTCTTCGCCCGCGGTCAATGACTTTTCGAGGTTGAGATACACAAACCGGGCAGCGTTCCACAGCTTGTTGGCGAAGTTTCTCCCCCCGATGAAGGCGTCATCGGAGAGCTGGAGGTCCCGCCCTGGAACGCTCGCGGTGACGAGCGCAAACCGCAGGGCGTCGGTTCCATACCGCCCCATGATCTCTAAGGGGTCAATCACATTGCCGAGCGATTTCGACATCTTCTTCCCGGTTTTGTCTCGAACAATTCCATGGATGAACACATGCCGAAAAGGAATCCGTCCGGCGGTGGCCAGGGCGCCGGTAGGGTTAAGCGCCAGCCCCATCATGATCATCCGGGCGACCCAGAGGTACAGAATTTCATAGCCAGTGACGAGAACCCACGTGGGGTACCGGGCCTGAAGCTCTGCGGTCTGCTCTGGCCAGCCGAATACGGAAAATGGCCACAGGGCAGAGGAGAACCAAGTGTCTAAAACATCTGGGTCTTGCCTCAGTTCCCGTCCTCCACAAGCCGGACAGCGGGTGGGCGGCTGCTCCGCCGCAAACGGTGGACAGGCCGATTGGGCACAGTACCAAATCGGGATCTGGTGACCCCACCAGATCTGACGGGAGATGCACCAGTCCTTGAGGTCTTCCAGCCAGGAAAGGGTGGGTTTGACCCAGGAGGCCGGGTGGAAGGTGATTAGCCCTTCCTCAATCGCCTGCTTCGCCTGGGCGGCCATCTCTTGCACGCGCAAAAACCATTGGTCGGAGATGAGCGGTTCTAATGGGCTAAGGCATCGGTAGCAGACGCTCACGCTGACCTCGTAGTCTTCGATGGAGGCCAAGAGGTTGGCCTCTTTGAGGTCGGTCACGACTCGCTTCCGACATTCAAACCGATCCAGCCCTTGGTACCGTCCTGCCCGGTCCGTCATGCGTCCTTGCGGATCAATGACGATCTCTTGCGCCAGCCCGTGGCGTTGGCCGATCTCAAAATCAACCAGGTCATGGGCCGGGGTGACCTTCACGGCGCCGGTGCCGAAGCTCGGGTCCACCGCTTCATCGGCAATCACAGGGATCAACCGGTCCATGAGCGGCAGTCGGACCTGACGTCCCACCCAGTGATGGTAGCGGGTGTCCTCGGGATGTACCGCGACCGCGGTATCCCCCAGCATCGTCTCCGGCCGAGTGGTCACCACCTCGATGGCAGCCGGGGCGGTCGCCTCGGTGAGCGGGTAGCGAATGTGCCAAAGGTGTCCGGCCTGTGGCTCGTGTTCCACCTCGATGTCTGAGAGCGCCGTTTGACAGCGAGGACACCAGTTGACCATACGCCGTCCACGGTAGATCCATCCGCGATGGAACAGGTCCACGAACACTTTCATGACTGCCCGCGAACAGACCTCATCCATGGTAAACCGCGTGCGGGCCCAGTCGCAAGAGCAACCGAGCCGCCGCAATTGCATGAGGATCGTATCCCCCGATTCCTGTCGCCACCGCCACATCCGCTCGAGAAAGGCGGTGCGGCCGAGCGCCTGCCGGGTCGTCCCTTCTGCGAGGAGCAGTTTTTCCACCACCGTCTGGGTGGCAATCCCGCCATGATCAGTGCCGGGTACCCACACCGCATCATCCCCTGCCATCCGTCGCCAGCGGATGAGGACGTCTTGGAGGACATTGTTCAGGGCATGCCCCATGTGGAGGCTCCCGGTGACGTTGGGAGGGGGAATCACAATCGTTGACGCAGGGGGCCTGATTTCTGGGCGTGCGGGGGAGGGGAGCGTCAGGTTCTCCCAACGCTGAAGCACATTCGGTTCGATCGCTGAAGGGCTATAACTCTTGGAAAACTCCATACGGGGTTTTATTGAAACATATTTTTCTTGACAGCGGGAGGGACACCTTGTTATAGTCAGCCAGCGAATCACCCCTATGCAGCGAATGAGCCCCCAGGTTAAGAAGACCCTCCGACGACGTCTGACCATCCTCGTGATCCCCCATACAGGGTCATCCCCCAGGACGTTCAAGGTGTCCGTCCTCTTTCTGACCGTCATCGGGCTGTCGTGGTCAACCCTTACAGCCTGGAGTGGGTACGTCGTCACCCGGCACGTTGATTATTGGCGGGTGAGAATGGATCACCAACTCTTGAAAGCCAAGGTGTGGTATTTTGCCAACGAGGTGAAGCGCTCCCGCGCGTTCTTAGATCAGGTGCGCGAGGTGGACACCGAACTCCGAGCCCTGCTCCAGATGCCGTCCCGCCAAGCCATTATTGAAGGCGAGGCGGGAACGGGTGGGCCCTCCCTGGCCGATCAGAACGACTTGCTGCGGTTGATGACGAACAAGGTACCAGAGATGGGGTGGTCGGATATCTCCCGACAGATCCAGACGGTCCGGGGAGGGGTCTACGGCGCGGTGACAAGTTTTGAGGAGATCCTTCGGTTCATCAGTGATCAGCGCAGTCTCTTTCGGGTAACCCCCAGCATCTGGCCGGCCCTGGGCCGTCTGACCTCGCGGTTTGGGTCAAGGCGTTCTCCGTTCCCTGACGAGGGCCTCCGGGATCGGGAGGGTCCTTCGACTTCGCTCAGGGCAGGCGGAGGGCAACTGGGCTCGGGCGGAGGGCAACTGGGCTCGGGCGGAGGGCAACTGGGCTCGGGCGGAGGGCAACTGGGCTCGGGCGGAGGGCAAGAGGAAGGTGCCCAGAACGGAGAGGGCACCCAAGTTGGCGGGCCAGACCCGGCCCTGACTGAATATGAGTTCCATACCGGGGTGGATGTGGCGAATCAGACAGGGACGGAGGTCCGTGCCACCGCAGAGGGGATCGTGAGGCACGCCGGATGGGAAGGAGGATACGGGCGGTTAGTCATTATTGATCACGGCCGAGGATTTCGCACCTTTTATGGACATCTCAGCAAGGCGATGTTTGTCAAGGTGGGAGATCGAGTGACTCGCGGACAGCTCATTGCGCGAATGGGGAGCTCAGGGACCAGCACGGGACCCCATTTGCACTACGAGGTGTGGCACAATGGGAAGCGCGTCAACCCGTTGCGCTATATGCGCTACCTCACCCTAGAGGGGTCCACGGTTCGCCAAGAAAGCAATCCCCAGGCAGGTTCCTAGCGCCGCCGACCATGTTTGGACTCCGTCGGAATCATTCCGCCAAACCTTCCGAGTCACTAGAAACCGTCCTGGGCCCAGCGACGGTCGTGGAAGGCACCATTCGCACCCAAGGGGCGGTCCGCATTGATGGAAAGGTTGAGGGAGACATCTCCGCCAAGGAAGTGGTGGTGGGCGAACAAGGGCACATCCAGGGAAACATCGAAGCGACCTCGGTGATTGTCGCGGGGAAAATCATGGGGAACATCGCCAGCCACGAGACCCTCGAGCTCCTTTCCTCAGCGAAGGTCTATGGGGATATTCAGGCCCCGCTCCTGAATATCGCTGAAGGGGCGACCTTTCAAGGGAAGTGTCTCATGGGCAACGACGGCGCCCCGCTGAACGGCGAGCCAGTTCCGTAGACGCAGTGGGATGCTTCGTTTTCTCCATCGGCATCGTTACACGATCTTTCTCATCTCAGCAGGGAGTCTGCTCCTAGGAGCCTTTGTCGGCTTTGGCGGGAGCTTGGTCCTGTCCTCCCAACGAGGGGAGCTGGTTGCCAAGGTCAATGGCCAAAAGGTCCCCATGCGTCTCTATACGCACCATCTCGAACGGGCGCTCGATCAGCTCCGTCAGGCAGGGACCGACTCCCTATCAGAAGAGACCAT
>JACPXA010000248.1 GCA_016196785.1 Elusimicrobiota bacterium | reverse complement strand
CCTGGACCGGGAGCTGATCGAGGAGGCCTTTACCAACATTATTGATAACGCGTTGGACGTGATGGGCGATCACGGCACCTTGACCGTCCGCACCGAGAAGGATGCCGAGCAGGCGCGGGTGGAGTTGATCAACACCGGACCCGGGTTGCCTCCGGAGCTGCGCGAGAAGATCTTTGAGCCCTTTTACACCACCAAGGAAGGCGGGGTGGGGCTCGGCTTGACCATTGCCCAACGGATCGTGGAAGAGCACCATGGCTCCATCGCGGTGGACTCGCGTCCCAAACAGCAGACGACGACCATCACGGTGCAGCTCCCCTTCAGCAACTCCCAATCAGGGACGTAGTTGCAGTAATTACCTTTTCTGGCATGGCCAACATTCTCGTCATTGATGATGAAGAAGCGATCGGGATGATCTTCTCGAGAATCCTCGTGGAGGATGGGCACACCGTGGTGAACGTGGCCCGTGCCGATGCGGGGATTCGGGCAGTCCAAACTCACCCTCCTGATCTCGTGTTCCTGGATCTTCGCTTGCCGGGGGTGAATGGGTTGGAGGTGCTCCGCCAGATCCATCGGCTTCAACCAGATCTGCCGGTCGTGATGATGACCGCGTACCAAACGATCGGGTCAGCGGTCGAGAGCATGAAGCTGGGAGCCAACGATTATTTGGTGAAACCGTTGTCCAATGATCAAATTAAGGCGACCGTGGATCAGGTGCTCAAGACATCGAGCTTGGCCCGTCGGTACCCCCACCCACCCCGCCAGCCGGCTGGCGAGATGATCGTTCCCGTGGCCGAGAGCGGGGAGATGCGGGAGGTCATGCGGCTGGTCGAGCGGGTGGCCGGCACCGACCTGACGGTGCTCCTCTTAGGGGAAAGCGGCACCGGGAAAGAGGTGATCGCCCGGAGCATCCATGCGAAAAGCCACCGGCGGGGGAAACCCTTCGTTGCGGTGGATTGTACCGCCCTGCCCGAGTCGCTCCTCGAAAGCGAGCTCTTCGGGTACGAGAAAGGGGCCTTCACCGGCGCCGATGCCTCGAAATCGGGGAAGTTTGAGACGGCGCGGGGGGGAACGTTGTTCCTGGATGAGATTGGGAACCTGACGGCGGCGGCCCAGATGAAGTTGCTCCGGGTCATCCAGGAGCTCGCGATTGAGCGATTGGGCGGGACGAAGCCGATTCCCATTGATGTCCGGCTCATCGCTGCGACCAACCTGGATCTCGACAAGGCGGTGCATGAGGGTCGGTTCCGGGAGGACCTCTACCACCGCATCAAGGTGTTCCAGATACAGCTCCCCCCGCTCCGGAAACGGCGGGCTGACTTAGAGCTACTCATCCAAGAGTTCCTCGCGCAATTCAACCGAGAATTTGCAAAGGAGCCGACACTTTCCGCAGCAGCCCGTGGGTTCTTGACCTCCTATAAATGGCCAGGCAACATCCGAGAGCTTCACAACGCCTTACGCAGCGCGGTCCTCCTCGCTGACGCTGAGATCCTCCCGAACCACCTCCCCATCAGCATTCAGTTCGCCGTCCACCCTGCGGAAAGCCGGCTCGGGGTCGAACAGACACGCCCGACGGCATCCGCCCAAGCAACCGAAGGGGGGCCTGATCTCACCAGCGACGCCACCCAACCACTCAAAGACATCGTCAAGCGGGTGGAACGAGAGTACATCCTCTCCACGCTACGCCGCCTGGGTTGGAACCGCACCACCGCCGCCAAAGCCCTCAACATTGACTACAAAACTCTCTACAACAAAATGAAGGAACTCAACATCACCGAAGACCCCCCAGGGGGGACGTAGCTGCTTTGTTGCCTTTCGTAGCCATCGTAATAAGGCAGAAAGGCAGCTACGTCCCCCCAGCCCCGTCCCCCCAGCCCGCCAGTCACGTCCCTCTTTCCAAGTATGGAAAAAATTCCAGGGTGGAAGAAAATTCCATACTGGTGTAACGACCCCCTACATGTTTTGAAACTGTTAAGTCTTGGTTAAGTCATCGGAAAAATCACTCGGTTAGTGGGAGTGATTTTTTTTCTTCCGGACCGGCTCGGCTGATGGCACATCTGTTGCATGAGATGAGGGTGGGAGAATACTCATGAAGCGAGCAGATCACATTCGGTGCCTGACACCTTCAAATCACATTCGGTGCCTGACACCTTCAAAGTGCAAGATGGGCCGCGTCGGCCGACTAGGGCTCAGGGCGCTCTGCGTGGTCGCCCTGAGCCTCAGTTGGGGGTTCGCGGATCAACGGGAAGATGATCGTCCTCCGTCCCCGCCTCTTGCCCCCAGTGTGGTGGCGCTCAGCCCAACCGCCTTGCAAGTCACCGTGAGTAGTACCTCTGACCATCACCAAAACACTCGCTACAGGGTCGAAGTGGATGACGATGGTGACCCCCTGTTCTTTAATACGATCAAGTACCTGCTCCCGAGCGGCGTCCTCGATTCACAGTCCACCTCACAAACTTGGCTCCGGTTAAACGACGACCTCCCACGGGTGATACCGATCAATGGCCTGCGCGTGAACAGGGTTTATCGCTTCAGGGTTCAAGCCCGGAGGGGAGATCGTGTCAGCAGCTACAGCACACCCACGGTTAGTGTCTATACCCTCGCTATGACACCGCTCCAGCCGGATGTGCGCCAGGTGGGGCCCAACCAGTTGCGGATCAAAGTACAGCCAGGAGACAACCCTCCTCCTACCATGTATGCGATTCAGGTGGTCGTTCAAGGAACGGCATCCTTTCTTAACCTGGAAGGGGGGCATAGCCAACCCACCGCGGTCTCGGGGACCGCCACGGAGTGGCATACGCGGGCCGAGTGGGGAGGAACCGGTGGGGTCGTCCACATTAACTTACTCCGAGGCTCCCAATACAGCTACCGAGTCAAAGCCCGCAACGGGGACTCCCGTGAAACAGGGTTAGGGTCGCCAGGCACGGGAACCCCTGAGCTGGGGTCTGTCCGAGCCGTTTGGCTGCCGGAGGATGCTGACCATCGCCCAGGCGGCTGGACAAGGATGCAACCCGCTCAATTTATCGCGGAAGGGGCGGTGAGTTATCGCAGGCGATTTGACCAACTCCGCCCTTCTGAATCCCCTCCGCTGTCACCGAGCGATACCCAATGGGATAATGGATTAGAGCCCGTCAGTGTCACATTTTCGCGGGAGGGCGTCTGGTATTTCCACCTGTGGGGGTACGCTCAGCCCAATCAGGGCGGCGAACCCACTTCCTCTACTTCTTTCCCGCTGGGGTTTGATACCACCCCACCGGCCATCACCAGTGTCACCGCCTATGGGCTGGTGGGCCAGAGCGATGCCGTCGAGCTCACGTCGGGTGAGCCGACCACGCTCACCGACGTGCGATTTCAGTGGACGCTGCCTGTCGGGGAATGCCTGGCGGGGGGGGGTCAGGGGTGCCGTTCCGATATCAGCCCGATCCGTGGGTTTACCACAAGTTTTGACCGCTCGTCCAATGTCGAGCCCCAGAGCGACCCCACGCGCCTCAGCACGAACACGGCCACCCGGTCCACCGTCCCGGCTGAACCCGCCACGTATTACTTCAAGGTACGGGCGCTGGATGGCGCCGGGAACTGGGGTCTTCCCTCACCCCCCTTCGTCTACCGGGTGACCACCCAGCAGTCCCCCGCCCTCCCCAGAGCCGAGATCACGCTGAGCGGCCGCGTGTTCCACCGAAGGGTCCAACGCGGCCAGCGCCAAGCCCAGTGGATTGTCGGCACCCCCGTCACCTCGACTCCTACGATTACCTTCACTGAGGTCATGGATCCACAAAGCGTGAGGGCCCCAGGGGCCGTTACCCTCTCAGCGATTCGGAAGAACGACGGTCAACCAGTGGAGATCCGCCTGAACAGCGTGGTGGAAGGTCAAGGACGAATCTTCACCGTCAGACCCCAGAGCCCCTTCGACGCGGGATGGACCTACGAACTTCAGATCTCCCGGAACCCTCGGAGTGTCAACGGACGACAACTCCCGGAAGAGTTGACATTGGTCTTCACAACCGCGCTGAATCCGCAGCAACCCAACCGGGTTCAGGTCGTGGACAACCCGACGGCCCTTCATCTGCAGTCGAACGCCATTCCACAACTGGGGCATATCGGGATCTCTGAGGATCCCTTCCAAGAACCGCTGGTGCCGGACCAAGACCCCCAACCGCTCACGGCGGCTACGAACAGTTTACTCCGGACACTCGGACCCTCCGCTCGGGTAGTGTCGCTCCGAGAATTTGTGGCCTTTTCTCCTCAAGGAGACCCGCTGTCTACACGCCTCCAGACCCCTGCACTCGTGATCTTACCGCTACCCCCACGCAGCCCCGGTCTGTCCCTGACGCTTCCCGCCACCGCCCGTCCCGCCGGGACCTACGGCATGTATCTCTTTGATCGGGCCAACGGACAGCATGGCTTTTGGGCGAGGATCCCGGCCCAAGCCGATCCCCCGAACAATACCCTCACCGCCTCCGTGACCCAACTGGGTATCTACGGGGTGTTCCTCGTCCCCGATCTAGACCTGTCGCAGGCCATCGCCTTCCCGGTTCCCTTCAAGCCGAGCGAAGGCCATCAACGGATCACCTTCGCCAACCTCTCCACCGACGCGACCATCAAGATCTACACCATCAACGGCGAACTGGTACGGGAACTCCGGGTCCCATCCGGGGATCGGATCCTTCAGTGGGATGTGACCAACGACCGGGGTGAGCCGCTCGGGAGCGATGTGTTTATCTATGTCATTGAAAATAGCGAGCAGCGCAAAATCGGCAAGCTGATGGTGATCCGATGAAAAGGCATAGGGGACGTAGCTGCTTTCTTGCCTTTTGCCCCTCCAAGGGTCGTGTAGCGAGGAGCATGGGTCCCACACCAGGACTACAAGGCCTCGAAGCAACCCTAAGGAAAGCCGTGCTCTTGAGTGGGGGGGGACTCTCTTCAAAAGGCAAGAAAGCAGCTACGTCCCCCCTCCCCTCACTCTGCCCCCTGGCCCGCCTCCTCCTTGCCCTGTTCATCTCGCTCGCGGGTATGACACTGGTAGAGGCGGGGGGGAAGGGGACGAGCACCGCGAATTTCTTGAAGATCGGTGTCGGGGCCCGGGCGGTGGCGATGGGCGAGGCCTACACCGCCGCAGCCGACGATGCCTTCGCCCCTGCCTGGAACCCTGCCGGCCTCTCCCGATTGAACTACCAAGAGATCGGCTTTATGCACAATGAGTTCATCCAGGATGTTCGGTACGAGTATCTGTCCTATGCCCGCCCCATGCCAGATCGGGGGACGTTCGCCGGCAGTCTGAGTTATGTGACCGTTGGAGACATTCAAGGGTACGACCCCGCGGGCGGCGCCACGGGAAAGCTCTCCGCCTCTGACCTGGTGGTGGCAGCGAGCTGGGGATACCCCTGGACGGTCCGACTGCCGGGGTTGGATACCGGTGTGACCCTGAAGCTCTTGAATAAACGCCTGGACCAACAGAGCGCGACGGGGATCATGGCTGACCTGGGCTTTCGGTACCAACTCCCTCGTCCTACATGGATGACCCGTCTGCATGTCGGCGGGGTCGCTCAACACCTGGGACCTGGGCTGAAGTTCATCCGGGAAACCTCGCCGACCCCGCGGACATTCAAACTGGGTCTCGCGGGTTCTTTCCTGCACGATTCGTTACTGGTGGCTTGGGACCTGGCGCTGCCACGCGACAACAGCCTCTTAACGGCCTTTGGCGCCGAGTATCGCTTTCGAGACCTCCTGGCCCTGCGGATGGGATACAAGACCCGGGACGACCTGGATCGGGGCTTGAGTTACGGCATTGGGTTGGGGAATTCCCAGCTCCACCTGGACTACGCCTTTGTGCCCTTTGGGATTCTGGGCCAGACGCATCGGGTAAGCCTGGGCGTCCGGTTTGGCCCCACGCTGCGGCGGGATCGGTTTGCCGAGGAGGTCGAACAGCGGTACCAGGCGGCCGAGCGAGCCTATGGCCAGGCCCAGATGGTGGACGCCTATGTGCAACTGAAGCGCCTGGCTTCAGTCGCCCCATGGCATCAACCCACCCAAAAGCTACTGGCCCGCATCACCGAGGAAACGGAAACGTTGGGAGAAGCCAACCGGCGGCAGCAACTTGAAACAGGACTCGCTCAGCACTTCACCCAAGGGGTTCGGTATTTCAATCAGGACGATCTCTTGAAAGCGAAGGACGAATTTGAGACTATCCTGGCGTTGAGTCCTCACCATGCGGGCGCGAAGGAGTATCTTGGCAAGATTCAGGATCGCTACCAAGGGCTCGTCCAGGCCTTCTTAGAGATCGCGGAGAAGGACCTCAAAGAAGGCCGGCTGGCCGAGGCAAAACAGGAGGTCGAGAAGGCGCTGGTCCTGGATCCACAGCATGAGAAAGCCAAAACCATGTTCGCCCAGGTGACGGAACGGCTGACGCAAGAGGAAGCTACCCGGCAACAGGAGGCCCGCGAGACGGCCATCAAAAAAGCCTATCGAGCCGGTGAGAAGGCCTACGCGGAAGGCAACTTGATCCAAGCGCTGGAGTACTTCCAGCAGGTCGTGCGGTTCGATCCCACCCACCCAGCGGCGCTCTCGCAGGTCGCGACGATTCTCCAGAGCCTGGCGGAGAACGCCTATCAAGAAGGCTATCGCTTGGAGCGGGCGGGGCAAACCGAAGAAGCGATCCGGTACTATCAACGGGCGGTGCACCATCAGCCGGCGTTCGTCCCCGCGAAAGAAGCGCTCGCCAGGCTCCAAGGGGAGCAACGTGAACAGCGACGAGCGGAATCCCGCAAGCTCTACCAACAGGGTCTCGAGGCCGCCATGGTCCAAGACTTTGCCACGGCCCAACGTCTCTGGCAACGGGCTTTAGAGTTAGACCCAGAGAATCTGGAGGCCCGCCGGAGCATGGAACGCATAAACCGCTCGACAAATGGTAATGGAACGCGCAGGGAATAAACTTAATCAAAATTTAATCTAAACTTAATGCAAACTTAATCTTCACCTGTTACACTAGGAGCGTGAGCAATGAGTGCTTTCGAAGCGAAATGGTGGCTATCGAGCCGAGCCAAGGAAAGCGAGCGACGGCATACTTGACGAAGGAACGGTATGCCGAGCGAGCGTGACGCCGGCGCAGGCCGATAGCCAACATTGCAGCCGAAATGGACTCATTGCTCACGCTCCTAGGTATGAACATTTAGAGAATGTATGGCAAATCCTTCCAACATGCGTATACTGAGACTGTTGAAATGCCCCACAGGACCCTGGATTCCCGCTTGCGCGGGAATGACGGTCCAAGGCAGGTTTTTCAACACTCTCATACTAGAACTGCAATGGATCGGTGGATCAGCCTTTCCCTGTTGGTGGTGGTTTTTGGCGTCTCCTGTGGCTGGGGCGCCGAGGAACGAGCCGTGTCCCGGTTTGAGCAGACGATCACCCTCCACATGGGCCGGACCGATCCCCTGCCAGAGACCCTGCTCAAGCTCGCGGAAGAGGCGGGGGACGAGGCCCAACGGCTCCGCACCCTCTATACCGCCGCGGAGATACACTGGAAGAACCAGGCGTGGGACAAGGCCGCCGAGCTCTACGAACGGGTCGCTCGCGAGGGCAAGGCCATTGATCCCTATCTCGTCCACTGCGCCCAGCTCCGCTTGGCGGAAACTCGCCTCCGGACCCAGCGCCCCGAGCAGGCCATTGGCATCGCCCAGGACCTCACCCATGTCGCCTCACCCTTTGTGGCTCGGGAAGCGTCGCTGCTCCTCATCCGGGCCGAGCTCGCCCAAGGACATCGGGAGGAAGCCCACACCGCCCTGGAAGCGTATGTCACCCGCTATCCGCAAGATCAAGACCTTGCGCTCATTGATGTGCTCGCCGGCTTGATCGCCTACGACCGCGGGGACTTCGCCACCGCGATCAAGCATTTTCAGAAACACCCGGACGATGCCACCGCCCTCTACGCCCTCCTCGCCACCCACTGCGCCCAACAACAGTTTCCCCAAGCGATCGCCGCCTACCAGCAACTCACCAACCAATGAGCCCCGGCCTTGTGGCTCGATCGGGCCCGGCTGCTCCTGAGCGAAGCGCTCTATCAGGGGAAAGATGATACGCTGGCCGCGACCTACCTGACCCAAGCGTTGTCCGCAGACCTCCCGTCCGACTTGAAGGCCTGGGCGTTCCAACGTCTGGCCTCCATTCGATTCCGACAAAAGGATTACCCGGCGGTGGAGGTCGCCCTGAAAGATCTCCTGGCCCAATTTCCCAAGCACTCCTCCGCGGCTGAGTGGCGGTACTTCTATGACTCCTTGCCGGCGCATGCCAAGGCCTGGGAGGAGGTGCTCCGTGAGGCTCGACGGACCGCCCGCCGCCACCTCTGGGGGCTCATCCCGTTCGCCCGCGCGGAGCGGACCCCGACGGCCCGTCAAGAGGCGTCCTTCCGGGTCCTGTGGGCGCACCTCTCGCTCCAGCACCACAAGCAGGTCGCCAAGCTCTCGTCCCAGTTTCTCCGACGGTATCCAACCTCCCCGCTGAACGGCCATGTCGCGCTCGCCCGCGGCATCTCCCAGGAGGCGTTAGGCCAGCATGAGGCATCGCTCCAGTCGTTTCGTTCGGTGTTGGACTATGCCTCTAGCCCTCCGCCCACGCCCAGTAGCCCTCCGCCCACGCCCAGTGGGGGAGCGACCAGCACCGCCCTCTATCTGATGGCGTTGATGCACCAGACCGAAGATCGTTCAGCCTATCTTGTCACCGCGTTGAACCGGGTGTTCAACGAAGCGACCCCCACCCTCACGGAGCAGAGCCCCTTGCTCCACAAGCAAACCGCGTTTTGGATCGCGGAGGCCTATGTGCGGCTCGGCGACTACGCCCATGCCGAACACGCGTACCACCGGTTCCTGGCGGTGAGCCCGATCGGCCCGCTCGCCCCATACGCCCTTCAGGGGTTATCCCTCAGCCTCGCCCAACTCAACCGAGTGGAAGAGGCGCGAGGGGTCCAACAGCAGGCCATCGCCCTCGCCGAGGAACAAAAGAACCAAGAGGTCGTGTTGAACGGCCGGTTCCAGCTCGCCAAAATGGCGTTTAACCTGCGTGACTATGAGCAAGCCGCGAGCGCCTTCGAGCAGGTGGCTGCCCGCGCTCCCTCGCCAGCGATGAAGGCGGAAGCGCTCTACTATGGCGGGTTGAGCCTCGCCGGACTCAAATACTACAGCGAGGCCATCAAAAAGTGGGATCAACTGGTGCAGGAGTATCCCGATGCACCGCTCCGACTCGTGGCCTATCAACAGATCGGCAAAACGGCCTTTGGATTAACTCACTATGACCAAGCGGAGCAAGCCTACCAAGCCATCACCAATGCGGATCCCTTCAGCCCTGAGGCGCAGGAGGCGCTGTTCCAACTGGTCCAATCGGCATATAATAAAGGTGACATCCCAGGGGCGGTTCTCCAGTGGAGAGCGTTCCGACTGCGGTTTCCGGTGGATCCCAGGGTACGGACCGCCGCCGAGATGCTCCTGGCCAGCACGGAAGGCCAAGGCCTCCCCGCGGTGGATCTGAAACTCCTCTTAGCGGAAGCCCCGCACTCGAGCGCCGCCTCCTCGGTCCTGTGGCGGCGTGGCGCTGAGGCCTTCAACGCGAAGGATTACCGGATGGCGGAACAGTGGTTTCGAGACCTCTTAGTCAAATTCCCGGTGGGCGCCCACGCCCCGGAGGCGTACTTCTATCTGGGTGAAAGCCTGTTCAACCAAAAATCGTTCAACGAGGCGGCCCAAGCCTATCGGCATTTCGCCACCCAATACGTCACGCATCCCCTCGCAGCGCAGGCCACCTTTCAGCTCGCCACAAGCCTCTTTCAGCAGCAAGACTATTTCGCCGCGGCGGAGGCCTTCGGGCAATTCCGCAAGAGCTTTCCCTCGCATGGCCTCATGCAGGACGCCCTCTTAAATGAGGCACTCGCCTACAAGAAGGCGTTCCATCCTGATGAGGCCATTCACGCGTACCGAGAGTTCCTGAGCCGCTTTCCCACAGATGCTAAGGCGATCACCGCGATCCTGACGCTAGCCAACCTCTATGAGCTCAAAGGCCAGTTTGTGGAGGCGGCGAGCACCTACAGCCGGGTGCCGTCCACGGCACCCGAATACATCGAAGCCCGCTACCGTGTGGGCGAATGCTATCGGAACCTCAAAGAGACGGCCAAGGCCCGCACCGCCTATGAGGGGCTGCTCCGACTGGAACCCAAAGACCATGAGTTTCGAATTGCCGGCCTCCTTCGGCTCGCCCAACTCTATGAACAAGCGGAGGAGCCCACGGCGCGTATCTTAGCCGTCTATGAAGAGATCGCTCAATCGAGCCGGAACCAAGACATCGTCATGCTCGTGCAGCAGCGGATCAAGGCGTACAAAGAGCCGGCCCAGGTGAAGCCGCCGCGTCACGTCGAGGCGGTCGAGCGGCGCTCGTTCCTCGACACCGAGCCCGGGCCGGGTCGTCGCGACGAGCAGGATCGGGAGGTCGGCGGCGACGCGGGCGAGAGCCGCGAGGAGATCCCGCCCCT
>JACPXA010000247.1 GCA_016196785.1 Elusimicrobiota bacterium | reverse complement strand
TGGCCGCGGGGCAGGGTTGCAAGCAAGCTGAACGGGCTACGGTCCGCCTCACCTTGCTTGGCCACCACAACGTCGCCAACGCCGCCGCAGCGGCAGCGGCGGCGCGGTCATTGGACATTCCCCTTCCTGAGGTCGTACGTGGCCTAGAGCAGGTCCGCTCGGTGCCGGGACGGTTGGAGCGGATTGAGGCCGGTCAGCCCTTTACCGTCCTGGTGGACTATGCGCACACCGACGATGCGTTACGCCACGTCTTGGAAACCCTCCGACTGCTCTATTCTCATCGGATCATCACTATCTTTGGATGTGGGGGGGACCGCGATCGGACCAAACGACCCTTGATGGGATCAGTCGTTGGTCGCCTCAGCGACGTGGCGATTGTCACCTCCGATAACCCCAGAAGTGAGGATCCTGAGGCCATCGCGCGGGAGGTGGAGGCGGGGCTTCGAAAGGCGGGCGGCGCCGAATATCAGATCGTCCTGGACCGGGAGGAGGCCATCCGAACCGCTGTGCGCGCGGCACGTCCCCAGGATGTGGTGCTGATTGCCGGTAAGGGGCATGAGACCACCCAGATCTTGAAGGATCGCAGCATCCCGTTTGATGACCGTGCCATCGCCAGACAGTGTATCGCCGACCAACTACGGACCTCCTCAATGACACCGTGACCTTTCAGGAATTTGCGTTGTTGACCCAGGGGCAGGTTCACGGGAGTGGGGACCCCTCCCACCCGATGGGCCGGCTGTCCCTGGATACACGGACCCTCCAGGTCAGTGAAGTCTTCCTGGCGCTCAAAGGAACCCGCTTTGATGGGCATGATTTCGTGGAAGCGGCCTGCCGGCGGGGAGCGCAGGGGCTCATCGTCGAACGACTGCCTGCGATGAGCGTCCTACAAGGATATCGCGGGGTTGTCGTGCGGGTCCCTGACACGCTGGATGCCTTACAGACCCTGGCCAGGGCCATCCGTGGACGGAGCCACGCAACCGTCATTGGGATCAGTGGGTCTAATGGGAAAACCACCGCCAAGGAAATGCTTGCGGCAATTCTCACCCCCCTCTTTCCTACCCTTGTGACGAAGGGTAACCAGAACAATCAAATTGGAGTCCCCCTGACCCTCCTGGAGCTCACCCCAGACCACCACCTGGCCGTCTTGGAAATCGGCATCTCCACCCTGGAGGAGATGCGACGCTTACTCCGACTGGCTGCCCCCTCCATCGGTATGCTCACCAATATCGGGAAGGCTCACCTGGCAGGGTTGGGAACCCTGGCAGGGGTCTTCGCCGCCAAACGGATGCTTTTGGATGCCCTGCCGGCTACAGGGTGCGCCATCGTGAACCTTGACGATCCATGGCTAGCCCCGCTGGCCTCACAGCTTCCCTGCCGAATCGTGACCTTTGGCGAGACCCCTGGCGCCCAGGTTCAGGGCAGCGAGGTGCAAGAGGATCGAGACGCCATTGACTTTACGCTACGGCTCGAAGGGACCTCGGCGCGGGTGAAGCTCCCCGTTCTGGGGCGGTTCAATATCAGCAATGCCTTAGCGGCGGCAGCGGCGGCACGCGCCGTAGGAGCGACCCACCAGCAAATTGTCGAGGGGCTACAACGGTTTACCCCAACGGCGATGCGGATGGAGCGCGTTGTCATCCCCGGTGGAACGATATTGATCAACGACGCGTATAATGCGAATCCTACTTCGATGCGGTCAGCCATTGAAGGGTTCTGTCAGGCGTATCCTGATCGAAAACGTTATCTCGTGCTGGGCGATATGTTAGAATTAGGATCGGCAAGCAAACATGAACATCGGATGCTCGGCGCTTGGCTGGCGGGCTTGCCAATCGCTGGACTCTTTCTGATTGGACCCGAAGCCAAGACCATCGCCCAAGGGGCCAGGGAGGCTGGGCTGCCGGCTGAACGGGCGGTCAGTGAAGACGATTTTGAACGCTTAGAGAACCTTATTCGGCCTCACCTCGCCCCCGACGCCGCCTTCTTGTTCAAGGCCTCGCGGGCCGTTCGCCTTGAGGCGGTCGTTCACCAATTATGCTCTATTACCTCTCGCTGTTAAAATCCTGGTGGTCTCCCCTGAATGTCTTCCACTACACAACCTTCCGTATGGGGGGTGCCTTCCTCACCGCCTTGATGGCCTGTTTGGTGCTGGGGCCTCCCTTCATCCGTTGGCTCAAACACTACGGGATTGGCCAAACGGTACGTCCCGATGGCCCGCGAACCCATCTGGTTAAATCTGGGACCCCGACGATGGGTGGGATGATCCTCTTTCTCGCGATGATCGGCGCGGCCCTGTTGTGGGCCCGGTTGGATAACCGGTTGGTCCTTGGGGTGCTAGGGTGTGCCGTCTACCTGTGGGTGCTGGGATTTTCGGATGATTATCTCAAGTGGGTGAAGAAACATCCTGGCGGGGTGCCCTCCGATTGGAAGTTGTTTTGGCAGGTCTTGCTTGGGCTTGCCATTGCAACATGGCTGTATCTGGAACCGGTCCACCCGACGTATGGCACGGCCGTCATGGTCCCTTATCTCAAGGACACCTTCCTGGCACTGGGTCGGTGGTACATTCCCTTTTCTCTGCTCGTCCTTGTGGGGTCCTCCAACGCTGTGAATCTGACGGATGGGCTGGACGGCCTCGCCG
>JACPXA010000246.1 GCA_016196785.1 Elusimicrobiota bacterium | reverse complement strand
CGCCTTGAGCTTGTCAGGCGCATCGTCCGGATAGTTGACCGCGTCATTGGCGCTGATCGCCACGAGGCCCACGCTCTTTGCGGCGTAATCCTTCCCCAGGCGCGCCAACTCATCCTTCACGTGCTGCACATAGGGACAGTGCTGGCAGATAAACATGACGAGTAAGGCCTTTTTGCCGGTAAAGCTGTCTAACGAGATGGTCTTCCCAGATGTCACCTCCGGCAGTTGGAAGTCAGGGGCTGGCGTTCCCAGCGCTAACATGGTTGATGGTGTTAACGCCATGATAGGTTACTGGCGTTGGGCAACGCGGAGGGGTACCTGTTTCAACGACGTATTGTTCACCATGATGTCGAATTGATAGTTCCCAAATCGCGGGAACTGAAGGCTGTGGAAGTTCATCGTGAGTAAGGCTCCTGGGCGTCTCCCCCTTAATCCTTGTTCTGGGCGTTGGGTCTGGAGGCTACCGGGAATCCTTGTGATTCGAACACCATCGTCATTGATCAAGAGGATTTCAACCTCGTGGACCCGGCCTACCTCCGCAGGACTCAGTAAAAATTTCACCGCGAAGCCAAGCACTGGATGTTGAATCGGCTCCGTGCCTGCCCATAGGGTATCAATATTCCCGCCAACGACCGTCAATTTCCCATCCGAAGTCGCCTGGACAAAATCAGCAAGCAACGCAAATTCAACTTCCATACGGTTCCTCCTTCTTACTCGGGGGTGACGGGGGAACGTCTTGGAGATGCTGGACCACCTCTAGTTCTCCCGCTGAGGTGGATGGCTCGGGCTGTACCTGTAAAATCTCTTCAGAGGATGTCCTCATTGGTTCCTTAGTAAACCCCTCTTGGTACTGTTGCCACTGTATCCGTCCCAACACGTAAAGGAACAGGGGGGCTGGGATAAAAATCACGGGGGCACGAACTCCCCATCGAGAACCGTCCTGAATGATCGCATCTTGCTTGTACCGAGTGATCAAGAAATTGGCCGTCACCTTTGATTGGGTATTCCAACGGCGCATACCCTCAGTGATCCCCCCAGGGTCCTGTCGATATTTGACTTCGACCAGAGTGACAAGGTCCTCCAGACTGGACAACAGAAAATCGACTTCGCAGTCCTCTTTTTCCCTCCAGTATCCGAGCCTCAAGGCTTCTGACCGCGCATGCCATACCAAATGATCCGCGACACTGGTCTCAACAACATGTCCCAACTCGTCAGGTATTTCAAAAAGTCTGGGCCCTCGCGTCATAATGGCATTGCGAAGTGAGGCGTCGGCGATGTACACCTTGTCCTTTGCCTTTAACGCTTTTTTGCCAGACACCTTTTGAATGTTCCCAACGGTATACACGAGGTTAGCTGCCCTGAGTGCACTCACATAGCTGGCGATGGTTTGTCGTTTGACCCCCAGTTCGTTGCCAACTTTGCTTTTATCAAGCAAACACCCAGGATGGGCGCACAAATAGAGAAAGAGCCTTTCAAGGATATCCCCTTTAAACGACCTCTGCATGTCTCGGTAAAGGGCTTTGTCAACAATGTCGTCGTTCATCAACTGGTGGACGGTGGGAAGATGAGGGTTTCTCGCCATTTCAGGGAACCCCCCATGAAGGAGATATTTTTCAAACCCTGGAGTTAGTCCATCGAGATGCTGTAAGAACGCGCCAAACACCCCGGGGGATCGGAGACTCTCAAGAGAGCCAGGGCAACTGTTATTCACGGCATCCGCGACGCCGTGCTCAAACAGCCACACATATTCATAAAACGAGAGCGCTGGTACATGTAAAGAAATCCATCGGCGGGCCCCCAATTTTTTGAGCTCCGTTTCGATGGTACTGCTAGCGCTGCCCGTGACGATAAACCGGTAGTGTGGTTTTTCAGACAGAAGTGTCCGAATTTCTGCCGCCCAGTCCTCTGAAAAGTGGACCTCGTCCAGGAGAAAATAGATGGTATCGGTTGATCGAGGTTTAAAATGATGCTCGTACAAAGAAAACCAGATTCTCCAGGGTACTCGCTTCAGGATCTTCTTATCCAGCGAGAGATAGACAATCTGTTTGGAGTCACTCACTAACTCTTTACTGGAGAGTAGACGACGTACCAATTGCAATAAAATAGTGGTTTTCCCCACACCTCGTACCCCAGACAAAAAAATTCCTCGATGGAGAGAACGACTTTTCAATAAATCAAGAGCCCGAAAAAAAACCGCTCGATGCTCACGCGGCAGGTCTTTTTTTGAAATTTCGTGGCTTTCCCACCACTCATTAGTGTCTCTTAAAGCCACTATGATGTCTGATTCGTCAATAACATCATTACGATACGATCTGTTTTTATAATGTGAATACATAAGTTCGTGCTTTGTCTACGGTATTTTATAGCATTTATGAAATATTATGTCAATAAGCATTGAACATTTTTATAAACTTATGGATCTTTCTGCTCTATCTAGACGTTGAACCGCCACTATTTCGTTCCGGTGACTTGTTGGATGGCCGTCCCAACGATCCGGACCATCCAACGAAGCTGCGGTGCAGTGATGGCGAACGGCGGCAGCAAAACGATGACGTTGCCGAGTGGCCGGAGCAGCAGCCCCCGCGGACGGCAGGCGGCACAGACCCGGATGCCGACTTGCGCGGCCAAGGGGTAAGGTTCACAGGTGGCCCGATCCTTGACCAGTTCAATCCCCACCATCAAACCTGCCTGACGGATGTCCCCGACGTGAGGTCGTTCACGTAATACCGACAGCGCCTCACGCAACGCCTGAATTTTCTCTTCGAGCTGTCCGAGCACACGTCGGCGGCGATAGAGCCGTAGGTTCTCTACCGCCACGGCGCAGGCGAGAGGGTTCGCGGTGTAGGTGTGGCCATGAAAGAAGGTTTTGAATTCGTCGTAGCGTCCCAAGAATGTCCGATAGACCGTCTCGGTTGTGATCGTCGCGGCCAGTGGGAGATACCCCCCCGTCAGGCTTTTCGCTACGCACAAGAAATCCGGCGTCGCCCGTTCGTAGTCGCAGGCGAACATCCGGCCGGTGCGGCCGAAGCCCGTCGCCACTTCATCCGCGATAAGGAGAACCCCATACCGCCGGCAGAGCGCCGCGAACCCAGCCACATACCCGGGAGGCATGACGATCATGCCGCTCGCGGCTTGGACCACCGGCTCGATCACCGCGGCGGCCAGGCGGTGACGATGTTTCTTAAAGATACGTTCCACCGCGCCTAGGCATTCCCAACGGCAGCCGGTCTCCGGCCGGTACATCCCCGGGCGGCCCGGAGCTGGTGGGGCTTCGCGTGGGGTTCTGGTCCGCTGAACAGCCTTCGTCCGATAGCGGCACCGATAACAGTACGGGGAAAAAACCGACCGGGTTGGGAAGAGCAGATGCCGGAACCGTTCCTGAAACAATTCAATCCCTCCCACCGACACCGCCCCGATGGTGTCGCCGTGGTAGGCGTTCTCTAACGTCAGAAACTGGGTCCGTGGAGTCGCCCGAGCCGCCCCATTGGTCGCTCGGAGTTGCCAATACTGGTAGGCCATCTTGAGTGCTACCTCGACTGCCGTGGACCCGTTATCCGAATAAAAAATGCGCCTAAGCCCTTTCGGGGTCCAGCGGAGGAGCTCCTCTGCCAGCTGGATCGCTGGCACATGACTCGCTCCCAAAAACGTGGAATGTGCGATCTTGTGAAGTTGCGCCGTGAGGGCGCGGTCAAGCGGCGGATAGCGATGGCCATGCACCGTCACCCACAGAGAGGACACCCCATCCAGGTAGCGGCGCCCGTTGATATCCTTCAGCCACACCCCGTTCCCTGAGTCAATGACAAGCTGGGGTTGCCGCTGCCACTCCTGCATCTGGGTGAAGGGGTGCCACAGGAATCGTTTATCAAGGGTTTCCCAATCTTGTGCGTTATGAGGCATCAACGAGGACCCCCTCTCCCTCGAGGGGAGAGGGTGGGGGTGAGGGTGGACTCTGCGCCGACGGGAGGACTAGGGGTACAGACCCCACAGGCGCCGCGGAGGGCCTTCACCAATTCCGGGAGACGACTCAAGTCATAGGCCAAGCAGTCAAAGTTCCGTTGATACACCGGGCGGTGCCAGAGGGTACCGAGGAGTGGAATGCTCATCCAGGTTCTCAGCACGTTGGGATTTGTCCGTTCCGCAGCGCTATGGCCGCGCCGCCCATTCAGGAGCACACCCAGGATGGGGATCCCACGTCGCTCGAGCGCCTCCACCGTCAAGAGCGTATGGTTCAACGTGCCAAGCCCGGCCCGCGCCACCACCAACACCGGCAAGCCGATGGCTTGAATTAGATCAATCCCGCTCAACTGAGCTGTCAGCGGCACCATCAAGCCACCGACCCCCTCCACCACCATGACCGGATGCCGCTGACCCAGACGACCAAACGCTTGTGCGAGGAAACTCAGATTGATGGGCTCAGGGGGGAACCGGGGGCGATGGCGGAGTGAGCCTAAGCGGCCTCCGTAGAAATTCGCTGAGCGCAGGGCGCGCATGCGCCCGAGCACAGCAGAATTTCGAGGAGGGCCAGAAGCGTAGCGAACGAAGCCACGCCCCCGGTTCCCCCCAACAAAGGTAGCCGCGAATGGGGCGATAGGGTGAGGCGTGTACCAAGGTGTTAACTCGGCGAGCGTATCCTTCACACCTGCCGCTGCTCTCAGGCAACGGGTATCGTTCCAACTCCCGCAGGCGATGGGTTTCATGACCCCGACGCCCATGCGCCAACGGCGCAACAGCCGAGCGATCCCGCATGCCACTAAGGTTTTCCCCACCCCCGTGTCCGTCCCCGTGATGAAGAGGCCTTTCATGCCACCGCGTCCTTCACCGCGTTGAGTGCGGTCAGCAGGCGCTGACAATCCTCTGTCGTGTGCTCGGCGGTGAGAGAAATTCGCAGACGGCAGGTGGCCGGGGGGATGGTGGGAGGACGGACCGCGGGGAGGAAGATCCCTTGCGCTCGTAAGGCCTCAGCCACCGCCAAGGCCCGCTCCACCTCCCCTAGCAGGATGGGGATAATGTGACTCTCAGAGCGGAGCGTATCCCATCCTGCCGCTCGCAATGCGGCTCGTAACTCCTGGGCTGTTGCTAATAACTGTTGGCGCCGTTCGGGTTCTGCTTGGATGATCCGAAGCGCAGCGAGGGCGGCGGCGGCGCTCGCCGGCGCCAACGCTGTTGTATAGATGAACGACCGAGCGCGGTTCCGTAAATAGTCAATGAGGATGCGACTCCCGCAGATGAACCCCCCTTGGGCTCCCAGGGCTTTGGAGAGGGTTCCCATCCACACACCGACTTGGGCTTCGATCCCCAGGTGTTCCGCGATCCCCCGACCCCGCGCGCCAAAGACCCCCGTGGCATGGGCCTCATCCACCATCAGCACCGCATTGGGCACCGCGCACACCGCCTCGCTGATGTCGGCAAGGGGAGGGAGATCCCCATCCATCGAGAAGACCGTCTCCGTCACCACGAGCACCCGCCGAAACTGAGGGGCTCGCCGGAGCACCTGACGCAAGCTGTCGGCGTCTGCATGGTCATACACCAGCAGCCTCGCGCGGGAGAGTCGAGCTGCGTCAATCAGGGAAGCGTGGTTGAGGCGGTCCATGACCACCGCATCCCCAGGCCCTACGAGACTGGTCATTGCCGCCAAACTCGCCATGTAGCCGGACGGGAACACCAGCGCCGCCTCGGTCTCTTTCCAGGAAGCCAGCGCGGCCTCCAGTTCAGCGTGAATCGTCAGGGTCCCAGCCACCAACCGGGAGGAAGTCGCTCCGGTCCCAAAGCGTTCCACCGCAGTCTGGGCCGCAGCCTTCACCCGCGGATCGTTCGTTAAGCCGAGGTAATTATTGGACGAAAAGTTGAGCGCCGTTCTTCCACCGATGGAAACAAATCGTCCCGATGGTCCTTCGATGACCACCGGTTGCCGTTCGAGGTGCGCGCGCCGCCAGTCGGTTAATTCTGGGGCCAACCATTCGTTGAGGGAGGACACACCTTCTACTCCGTATCGCCGACAATCACGGCGCCGATCGGACCGCCAAACCCGAAGGAAAGCGACAGCACGGTGTGGATAGGGTAAGGACGAGCAACTCGGGGGGTATAGTCAAGATCACAAGCGGGATCAGGATCGTCCAAATTCAGCGTGGGAGGCACAAGCCCATCGCGTTTGGCACACAGGGCAAAGGCTAACTCCACGCTGCCGGCGGCTCCTAACAGGTGACCGGTGGCAGCCTTCGTCCCACTGATGGGTATCTCGTAGGCCTGTTGCCCGAACGCAGCTTTGAGCGCCCGCGTCTCGCTCACATCATTGAGGCGAGTGCCGGTGCCGTGCGCATTGATGTAATGGATCCCTGTCGGAGGGATCCCTGCCATGTTCAAGGCTCGTTGAATGAGCTGCGCAATCGGCCATCCATCCCTCGCACTCCGGACAGGATGTGAAGGATCGCATCCGATGCCCCATCCGAGAACTTGGCCATACTTGCGGGCTCCCCGCTGGCGCGCTTGTTCTTGTTCTTCTAAGACCAGCACCCCAGCGCCTTCACCGAGTACAAACCCACTTCGCTGACGATCGAAGGGCCTTGCGAGGCGATGCGGGGCTGTCCCATTGGTCGGCTGGGCGAGCACCCCCATCTGAGCAAACCCACTCACCACGAGAGGCAAGAGCGACGCCTCTACAGATCCCACCACACAGAGATCGCACTCGCCATGTTGGATCCAACTGGCTCCAATGGCTACCGCGTAGAGCCCCGTGGCGCAGGCAGCGACCACGTTGCGTTGAAGCCCAGCGATGCCTAAGGCTTGAGCAACGGCGCGTGTGACCCCATCCGGAGAGCATGTTTCCCACATGGGACTTATGGGTTCGCCGGTGTAAGAAAAAGGTCGTTGGACGACGGCGTCACTGGTCCACGTGAGGTCAGGTTTGCTGGCACTGACGGTGCACCCAACACGCTGAGGATCGGGCGGGGCAATATCGAGACCGGCATCTCGCCAAGCTTCCTGCGCCGCCTGCATTGCAAAGGCGACCATGCGGGAAAGCCCATTCTGGGATTGCCACGCGACTGGCGCCGCGACGGCAACCGGCAATCCCCCCACATGGCGCACCCCGCTTCGTCCTTGGCCAGTCGAGTATGTATGATGGGGCGGCTTGTAATAGAGATGGGACATTCCAAACTTTTCCCCACCGCGCGCAGGCCAGCAACGAAACATTGTGCTTCATGGGCCCCGATGCAATCAGT